>JBFHGG010000009.1:0-49994 GCA_041583235.1 Halarcobacter sp. | reverse complement strand
TTCCATAGAAACTAAAGCACCATATTTTCTTGATTCAACAATACCTGAATGTGGTCTAAACTCTAAGAATGAGTGGTTCATAACACCCTCACCTTTTGTTTCAGTTAAGAACTCAGTTCTAATACCGATTAATCCACGTGCTGGAATTTCAAATTCAAGTCTTGTATAACCTGAACCCATTGGTACCATATTTGTCATATTAGCTTTTCTTTTTCCTAACTTTTCAATAATAGCACCTGAAAATTCATCAGGAGTATCAATAACTAAATGTTCAAATGGTTCCATTTTAACACCATTTTCTTCTTTAGTAATTACTTCAGGTCTTCCAATAGAAAATTCAAAACCTTCTCTTCTCATATTTTCAGCAAGGATACAAATTTGTAATTCCCCTCTACCGTTAACTTTAAATTTACCCTCACCAATTTGCTCATAATTCATAGCAATATTAGTATTCATTTCAGCAGTTAATCTTTCATCAATTTTATTTGATGTTACATACTTACCTTCAGTTCCTGCTAATGGAGAATCATTAACTGCAAATGTTACAGATAGTGTAGGCTCTTCAATATGCATAGGGTCTAATGGCATTGGGTTAGTAGGATCACAAAGTGAATCACCAACATCAATTGTTTCAAAACCAGCAACAGCAACAATATCACCAGTTCCAGCTGTTTTAATATCAAATCTATCAACACCTTTAAAACCTATAAGTTTAGTTACTCTACCTTTGATTCTCTCACCATCAGCTTTAACTAAAACTACTGTTTCACCCATAGAAATTGTACCATTAAAGATTCTTGCAATACCGATTTTTCCAATGAAGTTATCATAATCAAGTGTGAATACTTGAAGTTGAAGACCATTTTCATCATCACCTTTTGGTTTTGGAACTTCTGTTAAAATAGTTTCAAATAATGGAATTAAGTTTTCATTTGGCTCTTCTAAAGATAATTTTGCATAACCATCTCTTGCTGCTGCATAAACAACAGGGAATTCTAATTGCTCTTCATCTGCACCCATTTGATCAAAAAGGTCAAATACTTCATCAACAACTCTATCTGGATCTCCACCTGGTTTATCAATTTTGTTAATAACAACAATTGGTCTATGACCTAATTGTAAAGCTTTTTTTACAACAAATTTTGTTTGAGGCATAACACCTTCTTGTGCATCAACTAGTAATAATACTGAGTCAACCATCTTAAGAACCCTCTCAACTTCTCCACCAAAATCAGCATGGCCTGGAGTGTCGATGATGTTAATTCTTACATCATTATAATCAATAGCAGTATTTTTAGAAAGAATAGTAATTCCTCTTTCTTTTTCGATGTCATTACTATCCATAACTCTTTCATCCATTTCTTGATGAGCAGAAAAAGTTCCTGATTGTTTTAATAATTCATCTACTAATGTTGTTTTACCGTGGTCAACGTGTGCGATAACGGCAATATTTCTAATATCTCTCATAAATTAAGTTCACTTTACATTAAATTTTCGCGATTATACTAAAACTTTGCTTAATTTAAGTTATAAATAATAGAAAGAATTTGCTTAAATTTGTTATAATTATTAAAAATAATATATTTACAAAAGAGTAATATGAATTATCAAACAATACTTAACGAAATACAAAATGAAATACAAAAATATTTAAAACAAGGGAAATTAGCAAATTATATTCCTGCACTTGAAAAAGTAAATGCAAGTGATTTTGCTATGAGTATAACTACTTTAGATAATAAACAATATAATATTGGTTGTACAGAACAAAACTTCTCTATACAAAGTATTTCAAAGGTTTTTACTTTTACCTTAGCTTTGCAAAATTATAGTAAAGAGTTATATAAAAGAGTTGGTCATGAACCATCAGGAGATCCTTTTAATTCTTTGGCCCAACTTGAATATGAAAATGGAATTCCTAGAAATCCTTTTATAAATGCAGGTGCAATAGTAACTACTGATTCTTTATTATCAATTTATAAAAATAATACTTTTGAAGAAATTTTGAAATTTATACAAAAAATTTCAAATTGTAAAGAAATAAAGTTTAATGATGAAATTTATAAATCTGAGTTAAATCATGGTTTTAGAAATATTGCTCTAATAAATTTAATGAAAAGTTTTAATAATATAAATAATGATACACAAAAAGTAATAGAGATATATTTTAAACAATGTTCTATAATTATGAATACAAAACAACTTTCACATTCAATGTTATTTTTAGCAAACCATGGGAGAAATCCTCTCACTAATGAAATTTTAATAAATGAATCAAAAGCAAAAAGAATTAACTCACTTATGTTAACTTGTGGACACTATGATGCATCAGGAGATTTTGCATATAGAGTAGGACTTCCTGGTAAAAGTGGTGTAGGAGGAGGAATTGTTGCAATTGTACCGCAAAAAATGGCTATTTGTGTTTATAGTCCAAAATTAAATAAACAAGGTAATTCTTTAGTTGGGACAAAAGCCTTGGAACTCTTCACTACAAAAACAGGTTTTTCAATTTTTTAACTATTTTCTAAAACTGTAAAGAAATTGTCAAGAAAAACAACTTATCTAATTTAACTTCTTCTCTTATACTTTCATACAAAGAAAAGGAGTTATAAATGAAATATCTAATTTCAATACTATTAATATCAACTATTAGTTTTGCTTCAGTAGTTGATGATTATCTAAATACACTAAAAACAGAAGTTCTAAAAGTTGAATCTGACTTTAAAGGTTTTGACTATAAAAGAGGTGAAAAAATCTTCACATCAAAACATATAGGCAAAAAAGGAAAAGAAATATCTTGTACCTCATGTCATACTGTTAATTTAAATAATGAGGGAGAGAATGTTTTCACAGGAAAAATCATTAAACCACTTTCACCAAAAGCGAATCCAAAAAGATTTACAAAAGTTAAAAATATAGAAAAATGGTTAAAAAGAAATTTTAACGATGTTTATAACAGAGTTGGAACAGCAAAAGAAAAAGGTGATGTAGTAACTTACATTATTAATAAATAAGGAGAAAAGATGAAATCTTTAATTTTTTTAACAATGATACTAAGTTCATTGTTTGCAGGTGATAAATTTTTTTTCAAAAGTAGCACAGATGTTGCACCTGTTAATAATCAGTTATATATTAACGAATGTAGTGCTTGTCACTTTGCATATCAACCAGGATTGCTACCAAGTAAGACTTGGAGTAAAATGATGTCAAACTTGAGTAATCATTTTGATACTGATGCCTCACTAGATCCAGAAGATTTAGAAAAAATTTCTAAATATCTAAATGATAATAGTGCTGAAAAGAATATGCAGTATAAAAGAAGTAATAGAATTGTTTCAAGTTTAATACCGGGACAAATTCCTACTTCCATTTCCACAACACCATATATAATCAAAAAACACAGAAAAATAAGAAAAGATTTAATCACACAAAAAGAAGTAAAAGGGTTATTCAATTGTATGGCTTGTCACACAACAGCAGATAGAGGGATATACAATGAAAGAGATATAAATATTCCAAATTATGGAAGATGGGATGATTAAAGGATAAATCATGAAAAAATCATATATATGGTCACTTCCTACAAGAGTTTTTCACTGGCTTTTCGTATTATTTATATTATTTGCTTTTTTAAGCGCCCAAGAAGATAGATGGTTAGATTACCATGCAATTGTAGGTTATGCTGTATTAATATTATTAATATTTAGAATATTTTGGGGAATTTTTGGTCCTAAATACTCTTTATTTAAAGATTTTCCAATTGGAAAAAGCAATGTAAAAGAGTTCTTAAATAATATCTTTGAAAGCAAACAAAAATATATAGGACATAATCCCTTAGCTTCTTATGTGATGATTTCTATGCTTGTTGTTGCTATATTAATTATAATCACAGGAATATTAGCTTTTGGTATTCAAGAAGGGAAAGGAATTTTATCTTTTTTAAATACTTCTTTTTTTAAAGAAATGGAACTATTCAAAGAGATACATGAATTTCTAACTTCTTTATTTATAGCTTTGATTATTGCCCATTTAGCAGGTATTTTAACAGATAGATTGCTTCATAAAAAACATGAAACTTTAAATTCTATAATAAGTGGGTACAAAGTTACACAAGAAAATGAAAGTATAAAATTAAATATTTATCAAAAAATATTTTCTACTTTGATGTTTATATTTTTTGTAGGATTTTTAGTATTTAATTTTTATAAACCAGATAATATTTTAATTACTTCAAAATATGAACAAATTGATTATAAAGTACAAAATGAAGTTTTTGTTTCCGAGTGTGCATCGTGTCACACTCTGTATCCCTCCCAATCTTTTACCTAAAAAATCATGGGAATTACTTATGAGCGATTTAGAAAACCATTTTGGAGATGATGCTTCAATAGATGAAAAATCAAATAAAGAGATATTAGCATTTTTAGTAAAAAATAGTGCCCGAAATTCTACAATGGAAGCTTCTTGGAACTTTTTGAATTCTATTGGAGATAAAGATATAATAGCTATGACTCAAACATCTTTTTGGAAAAAAACACACAAAGATATTCCAAAAGATATATTTGATAATAAAAAAATAAGAAGCAAAGCAAATTGTAAAGCTTGCCATATAGATATTGAAAAAGGATTAATTGAAGATGAAAATATTAAAAATCTTTCTAATTTTAACTAGTCTTTTTATTTTTGCAAATGCTGGAGATGCACATAAAAAGCATAAACATTTCTATAAAAACCTTGAATATCTAGACCTTAATAAAAAACAGTTAAAAGAAATCAAAGCAGTTTTAATAGAATTTAAACATAAATATAAAGATTTTTATGAATATAAAGATGATAAAGAAGATATTTTAGAAGATATAATGGAAAATGATAATTTTGATAAAGAACTATATTTCCAAACACTTATTGATTTAAGAACAAGAGCTACAAAGCTAGAAGTTGAAAAAATGAGTAAAATTCATAAAATATTAAATGAAGATCAAAGAGAAAAATTTGCCAATTATTTAGAGGATGGAGATATTGATTAAAAAAGTCTTATTAATTGAAGATGATTTACAAATGCAAGAATTTATAATTGAATATTTAAAAGATTATAATTTTGATTGTATAGCTTTTGCACATCCTAAAGAGGCCTTAAAAAACTTTAAAAATCAAAGTGATTACTCAATAATTATACTTGATTTAATGCTTCCTGATATGGACGGTTTTGATTTATTTAAAAAATTAAAACAGATAAAAGATATTCCAATTATTATCTCTTCAGCAAGAGGAGATATAGGAAATAAAATACATGGATTTGAACTTGGGGCAGATGATTATTTAGCAAAACCATATGAACCAAGAGAATTAGTATTAAGAATTGAACATATATTAAAAAAAACGCTCTCTAGTAAAATAAAAATTTCTGATTTTACTATTGATAAAGAGAATCATACAGTTTCTTTAGATAATTTTTCAATAGATTTTACAAAAATAGAATTTGAGATTTTTATATTTTTAATTCATAATTTAAATAAAATTTCTTCAAGAGAACAAATACTTCATGCGACTTCTTTGGATGAAAATACAAAAAATAGAACAATAGATATGCATATTTCAAATATAAGATATAAAATTGGAGATGATTCAAAAAATCCAAAATATATAAAATCTGTTTGGGGTATTGGATATAAGTTTTTAGGAAAATAAATGTCAATTTTTAAAAAAATGTCAATCTTATTTATCACTAGTTTAATACTAATGATTGTTATAGGCTCGTGGATTGACACTATTAATTCAAAAAGAATTGATAATTTAATTAAAGAAAAATATATAAAAATTACAGATGAAATATTAAAAAATTTTGATAATAAAAACTATTTAGATCAACTATTTATACAACAAAAATTAAAAGTTTTAGATAATAACTTTACAATAAGTGCCCAAATATTGCATCATCAAAAAAACACTTTTAGCGAAATAACTATTTTAAAAGGATCTTTTAGTGATGAGCTTATAATCAAAATAAAATATTTGGATGAAGAGTATATTCTAAAAACACAAGATGAAAAGAACTTAACGGATAAGATGATATTAAATACTCTAATTTTCTTAGACATTTTTGTTTTAGTACTTATATTTTTATATATTTTAAAACTTTTATCACCTTTAAAAACTATAAGTAAACAAATGACAAATTTTTCAAATGGTGATTTAAGTAGTAGAATTAATATTAAATCAAAAGATGAAATTGGAATATTATCAAACTCTTTTAATAAAATGGCAGAAAATTTACAAAATCTTATTAAAACTAGAGAAGAGTTATTAAGAGATATTGGACATGAACTAAGAAGTCCAATTGCAAAAGGAAAATTTGCAATTGAAAAAATAGATGATTTTTCACAAAAGAAGCTACTAAAGAAAATATTTAATGATTTAGAAACCTTGACAAATGAATTAATAGAATTAGAAAAATTAAACTCTACAAAATTAAATATTACAAGTTTTGATTGTGAAACTTTGATTGTTGAATCTTTAGGAAAATTATATTTAGATGATGAATCAAAAATTAATATAAAAATAGATGAAAATTTTAAAATAAATGCAGATTTACATTATCTTACAAAAGTTTTGAAAAATCTAATTGATAATGCATTAAAATATACAAGCTCCTATCCTATAAATATAATTTCAAAAACAAATACAATTGAAGTTTCAAATAAAGGTAAAAAACTATCCAAAGGATTAGAATATTATTTGAAACCGTTTACTCAAGAATTATCCCAAAGAGATGGTTTTGGTTTAGGTTTAAGTATTGTAAAAAAAGTTTTAGATAAGCATAATTTTAAACTAGAATATGAATTTAAAAACCAAACAAATATATTCAAGATTATTTTTGCATAATATTTACTCCTCTACTTTTTAGATTTTTTTAGGATTATGAATATTTTTTCATATTCTATTCATTAAAGCTTCATATTTCCTTGTCATAATTATAAAAATTATGACAAGGAAAAATATTGATTTCATCTGCTATAAAAGCATTAAAAGCCAACTATTTAAAAACTATTTTAATATATTTAAGTCTGATATTTTCTATTACTTCTATATTTTTAATTTCTTCTATTTCAAATGGTATTATTTCCATGTATTCCTCTATGTTAAAAAATGATGGAGATATTATTATTACTCAAGCAAAAATATCTGATACATTTTTCTCAAATGTAGATATTAATTTAATTGCAAAAATAAATAAATTACCCAATGTAAAAAACTCATCTGCAATTATTGTAGGAGCATCTCCTGTTGAAAAACTGCCAATTGTTGCAGTTTATGGAGTGAGTAAAAATAGATTTGCAAATTATAAATTAGTAAAAGATTCATATCCAAAAGAAAATGAAGTTTTAGTTGGACAATCCATTTATACACAGCTTGAAAATAAACAATCAATAGAAATTGCGAATAAAACATTCAAAATCTCTGGAGTTTTTCAAAGTGATATAGGTTTTGAAAATGGTGGAGTTGTTTTAAATATAAAAGAAGCTGGTGAGATTTTCAATAAAAGTGCTTCCATGATAATGGTAAACAGCAAGATAAATAAAAATGGTGACACAAATATTAATAAACTTATA
Source organism: Halarcobacter sp. (assembly GCA_041583235.1). Taxonomy (GTDB): domain Bacteria; phylum Campylobacterota; class Campylobacteria; order Campylobacterales; family Arcobacteraceae; genus Halarcobacter. The sequence continues at coordinate 42,384 of JBFHGG010000009.1, read as the reverse complement.
AAAGATATTAGTTCTCTTAGTTCAAAAATAGACGTAAAATCTACAAAAAGCTTTGTTGATAACTATAACCAATTTAAAATAATTCAAACCTCATCAAATGCTATTTCTTTTATTGCTTTTGCTATGGGTTTACTTGGAATTGTGAGTATTATGAGTATTACAATTAATCAAAGAAAAAGTGAATTTGGTATTAAAAGAGCAATTGGAATTCCAATGAGAAAAATTGTTTTTCAAATAATGAGTGAAAGTTTTATTCTTGGGCTTTTTTCTTTTATTTCAGCTTTTGTTTTATCACATATAGTTTTATATTTTATAAAAAATTCTACTTCTCTTCAAGGTTATGTAAATGGGGAAATATCAAGCAATTTAAGTTTTTATATTTTTGCCACTTCAATTATTATGGCCATGTTAGGAGCTGTTATCCCAGCATTAAATGCAGCCAAAACAGACCCAGTTATTTTAATTCAAGGAAATAAAATATGATAAAAGCATTAAATATATCACACTCTTATTCAAATGACATTGCTTTAAGAAATATTAATTTTGAGATTAAAAAAGGTGAACTTGTAGCAATTGTAGGTGAGAGCGGGAGCGGGAAATCAACTTTACTTTCTATACTTTCAACTCTTTTAAAAGCAAGTTCTGGAGAGATTTTTTTCCAAGGCACAAATTTCAAAGATATAAAAGATATTGACACTTTTAGACAAAAAAACATTGGTTTTATTTTTCAATTTCATTATCTAATTGATTACTTAAATATAAAAGAAAATATACAAATAGCAAATGAAAATGCGAAAGATAAAGAGATTGAAGAATTATTAGAACTTTTGGGAATAAAAAATATTATAAATAAATATCCAAATGAAATTTCAGGTGGACAAAGACAAAGAGCTGCAATTGCAAGAGCTTTGATAAACAAGCCAAAAGTAATTTTTGCAGATGAACCAACAGGGAATCTAGACTCAAAAAATTCTCAAAATGTATTTGAGATTTTCAAAAAACTATCAGAAGAAGGAAGCACAATAATAGTGGCAACTCACGATATGAACTTAGCTTCAAAAACAGACAAAATAGTAGAGGTAAAAGATGGACAACTTTAATACTTTTATACAAACACATTTTAAAATATCTCTAATATTTTTTGGTATTGGCTTAATTTTTGGACTTTTTTATTCAATAAACTTATTAGGTTTTTCTATTAATTCACAAACACTCTTACCTACAAATTTAAGAGCTTTGCATATAAGTTTAATGCTTTATGGTTTTATTCCATTAATGCTTTCATATTTACCATTTCTACTTATCAATAAAGAAGTAGGTTTTAGTAAACAAGGTTTATATTTTTTGAATCTATATACAATTTTTTGGTATATTTTCTTAGTTTTTATGATTTCTTCTCTTCTTTTCGGAAATACAAGAGGTTTAGCATTTTATGACTTTCCTTATGAATTAAATTTTATTCTAGCCTTCTCTGGATTTTTTTATATTATTGCCTTATACAATTTTATAAAACAATACAAACTCTATCCTCTATGGGTAAAAGTTTGTCTAAGAATTGTAATACTTGCTCCCTTTGCACTTTTAATTTTAATGAATCCCATTATTGGACAGGTAGAAAGTACCGTTTCAGGACCTCACGGAGATAATACTCTTGGTATGAGTTTAGCATTAATACCATTATATTATTTGATTATCAAACTTTTAAATAAAGAAAATTTTATTGCAAGATGGAATTTTTTATGGATTATTCCAACACTTTTTTATTTTACCTCTGTTTTATATAGAATATTTTTTGATGCTCTATCTTATAATCAAGAATGGTTTTTACAATATCTAACTTTATTTTATCTACCACTACTTTACCGATGGTATAAAGACTCAAAAATTGAAAGTTTTGCAAAACTTTCACTTCTTATTTCAATACTTGCATTCCTATTTGTAGATATAGAGGGAAATATTATCTTTATTCCAGAGATTAGATGGTTATTTCATAGAAATGATTTAATAGTAGCACATGCTCATATTGCAATGGGAGTAGGAGTGTTTTTTATGACTTTATGTATGTTTACTTCATATATAAAAGAACTTAAAAAAATCTCTTTTTATTATAACTATCTATTAGGACTTTTAGGAATTTTTATAAGTTTATCAATTTCAGGTTTTGTTCAAGCAGGAGTTATAAATATGAATATCTCTATATTATGGACTCTAAGAACTTTATTTGGACTTATTACAATAGCAAGTTTAATGTTTTTTATTCAAAATAAATACCCATTAAAATCATTAAATCCACTTCAAAAATACAATTTAATCGGAGTTTTAAGTGACGGCTTTGGAGGCATCGGGCTTATTTTACTCGCAAGTTTTATATATCCAATCCTTGGATTTTCTTTTGAAGGTAAATATGAATATATAGTTTTTTCTTTTCTTACCATGACAGGAATTTTACATTTCATGGCTTTTAAATATAAAATTCATGAAGTTATTCTTACAAATATTACAATCTTTATTAGAGTATTTATAAGTTCTGTTTTTTTTGCTTTATTTATTTCTAAATCATTAGGAATTGAAGCTTTAATTATTAGTGCTTTTGACTTGTCATTTGTACTAATTTATCTAATTTTTTTCTATCAAAAGGAGTTTTTATGCAAGAATTAAATTTACTAAAATCTAAATCAAATCTACTAGGTCAATTTTTTTTAATAATTTTTATATCTTCTGAATTATGTTATTATTTATTAATTGCGCAAACAGGAATTGTAGAATATTTTTCTTCAAATATATTTAAAATTTTACCTCTTCCTATTGGAGGAATAATTGGTTCTTTATTAACTTGTTTTCTAAAAACTTCAAGTAAAAATAAGATTTTTATATTCTTATTTTTACAACTTTTAATGAGTTTTTTTTATCCAAATTTATCTATTCTAATGTTATTTATTTTAGGAATAAGTGTTGGAGCACTAGCCCCACTTTTAATAAATGAATTAAAAAAAATTTCATTTCTAAATCTTGGGATTGCTCTTTCAATTTCTTATACATTAGGTACTTCTTTATTTAATTATGATGTCTCTTCAAGAGAAATAATTGCGATTATACTTACAATTTTAACTATCATAAGCTCTTTTTTTATTTCAAATTTAAAATTAAAGATAACAAAAGTAGATAAAAGCAAAGAAGAATTTTCTCTTTTTATTATGGTTTTATGGATATTTTTAGACTCTTCTTTATTTGAAACCTTATCAAGAGACATAACAATATCTATATGGAGAGATGGCTATGGTTTTGAAATTGCACTATTTCATATTATTGGTATTTTTACTGCTTTAAAATATAAATTACTTAAAAACCAAAAAGAGATATTCATTATAGTTTTATTTGCTCTTTCTTACCTTTTCTATTTTTTAGAAGAATCTTTTATTTTATCACTTATTTATCCATTTGTAATCTCTTATTACAATGTTGCAATTTTACAAACTATTATGAAAAAAGATCTAAAAACAATTAGTATTTATATGATTTTCATAGGATGGTTAGCTTCAGGAGCAGGACTTTTTATTGCAGTAGAAAACCTAATAATTTTTGTTCCAATTATATTTTTAGCTTCACTTTTAATGATTATAAATTCTCAACAAAATCTAAAATATGAAAAAAGACAAATAAAAAACGAGGAGTTAAACTATGCATAAATTAATTTTTATTCTATTACTAAGTATATTTTCATATGCAAATAATTTAGTATTTCAAAAAGGTGAAATAAAAGCTCATACAGAGATTTTTGGAGATAGTAAAATTGATCCTTTAACAAAAGAAATTGATTCAAATATAACTATAGACGAAAATATAGAATCAATAAAAGGAAAAATCTCTATAAATTCATTATCTTTAAAAAGTGATAATAAAGATAGGGATATACATATGTATGATGTTCTTAATATAAAAATTCATCCTAAAATCAGTATTGATATTAAAAATTTAAAGAAAAATACAGAAGACTCTACTACTTACATTATCAATGGCTTATTAAATTTAAACGGTATTACAAAAGAGATTATTTCATTAGTATTAATAAATAAAGAAAAAAATCTTATTGCTTTAAATGGAGATTTTTCAATTAAACTAAGTGATTTTAATATAAACCCACCAACACTTTTATTTTTAGAAGTAAGAGACCAAATTGATATTAAATACAATTTATTATATAAAAAAGGAGAATAAAATGATAAAAAAAATTGTAATTCTATTCCTATTCTCAACACTATTATTTTCTAATAGTTTTGAATTAAAACAAAAAATAAATAGTTTCAGATTACTTGACCAATTTGACAAAACACATTTAGTAAATAATGAGATAAGTACAATTATAGTTTCATTTGAAAAAGGAACAGGGGCTGATGTAAATGAATTCTTAAGTTCTAAAAGAGCAGATTTTTTAGAAAAAAACAAGGCTGTATTTATTGCGAATATTTCAGCTATGCCTTCATTTATTACAAAGATGTTTGCCTTACCTAAAATGAAAAAATATCATCATACTATTTTACTAATATATGATGAAAATGATGATAGATTTTTACAAAAAGAGAATAAATCTACAGTTTATAAACTTGAAAAGGGTTTTATTAAAAGTATTAGATATATTGAACAAAAAGATTTAGAAAAGATATTCTAAAATGAAAATACCAGAACCTCAAATTCTAGAAGTTTTTGTTAAGCATGAAAAGTTAAATAATTTAAAAATACTTCATTTAAGTGATTTACACATAAATAAAAAAATGTCAAAAGAATCTTTAATAGATCTTGTAGATATTTGTATTAAATTAGTATATGATTTTATAGTAATAAGTGGAGACATAATAGATTGTAAAGTGAAATTTTTAAAAGAAAAACTTAAGATATTAGATACATTATCAACATACAAAACTGTTTATTATGTGAGTGGAAACCATGACCTTGTTTATGGTTTAAAAGATTTAAAAAGATATCTTCCCTCCTTTACCTTTTTAGATAATAAATCTAAAAGTTTTTATTTTAAAGGTAATGAGATTCATATTATAGGATTGGCAGATAGATTTTCAAAATTTTTTAGAGTAAAAAGAGATGAAAAAAAAGTATTAAATTTTTTAAATAAAAGTGCCTTAAAAATCCTTATATCTCATCAACCAAAAGATTATACATTTGCTATTAAAACTAATACTCAACTCTTTTTATGTGGTCATACACATGGAGGACAAATTTTTCCTTTTCATTATTTAGTAAAACTAATACAACCTTTTTTAGCAGGACTTTTTTATATAAATAAAACAGCTATTTATGTGAATAAAGGCTTAGGAACTTGGGGAGTCAATTATAGATTTAAAGCTGATAGCGAAATTACAATACTTAAATTAATTTCAAAAAGTGTAGAATAGTTTGCTAAATAATAGAGGTATTAAATGAAAATTTTAATTATAGAAGATGATGAAAAAATTATAAATTTTTTGAAAAAAGGTTTAGAAGAAGAATCATATACAGTTGATTTTTCTTTTAATGGAGAAGAAGGAATTTACCTAGCTAGTGTTAATGAGTACAATTTAATTTTACTTGATATTATGATTCCTCTTAAAGATGGAATAGAAGTTTGTAAAACGTTAAGAGCTTCAAATATACACACACCAATAATAATGTTAACAGCAAAAGATTCAATAGAAGATAAAATAAAGGGTTTAGATATTGGCGCAAATGATTACTTAGCAAAACCTTTCTCTTTTTCTGAACTTCTTGCTAGAATTAGAGTGCAATTGCGTGCAAAAAATTCTTTTAAAACTAAACTAAAAATTGATGATTTAGAATTAGATTTACTCTCAAAAAGTGCAAAAAGAGGAAATGATAATATTATACTTACTGCAAAAGAGTTTGCAATTTTAGAGTTTTTAATAAAAAATAAAAATCAAGTTTTATCAGAAACTGTAATTTTAAATGCCTTAAGTAATTTAGATGATATTAATATGAGTAATGTTGTAAATGTTTATATTTATAGATTAAGAAATAAAATAGATAAACCTTACGAAAAGAAACTTATAAAAACTATAAGAGGAATGGGATTTAAAATAGATGATAAATAAACTCTCAATTAAAAAGAAATTACTTATTTATGTTTTTTTTATTCAATTAAGCATTTTAATAATTTTTTCTATCTCCCTTCATAAAGCTCTTGAAATATCTACTTTTGATAAAATCCAAAGTACTCTAAAGATAATTTTACTTGATGTGACTGATGATATTTTAGAACAAAAGAATGTTGAAAATATAAAAGATTTTAATGAGGAAAAAGAGTATAAATTCGAACCATTATACATAAGACTAATAAAAATTGAAGCTCTAAATAATAAATTTAAGACAATAAAATCTATTAATTTTCCAAAAGAAATAAAAGAGACTTTCAATACTATAAATGCTTATGCCTTTGATAGTGTAATTTTTGATAATCAAAAACCTTATATTATTAGCAAACTAAAATTTAAAATTAACAATAATGATTATTTAATTGAAATTGCTACAAACGACCATAATTTAAATCGTACTTTAGAAAACCTAATATATATACTTGTTTTTATCATTCCAATAGTACTTATTTTTGCAACAATCGGTGGATATTTTTTAATCTATAGATCATTTTTGCCTATAGAAAAGATTTTAAATGATTTAAAAGAAATTAGTGCAGTAGACCTTTCCAAAAGACTTCAATATTCTAATAACCAAGATGAAATAAACTTATTAGCAAAAGAGATAAATTCACTTTTAACAAGACTTGAATCTTCTTTTGAAAAAATCTCTCAATTTTCTAGTGATGCTTCACATGAATTAAAAACTCCACTTACAGTAATTAGAGGAGAAATAGAAATTGCCTTAAGAAAAGACCGCTCAATAGAAGAGTATAAAGAAACTCTAAAAATCTCTTTAGATGAAGTATTAATAATTAAGCAGACTATTGATGATTTACTTTTCCTAGCAAAATCAAAAGAAGGAATTGAAAGTTTTGAAAAAGATGTTTATTTAGATGAACTCACTTTTGAAGCAGCTAAAGAATTAGAAATATTTGCAAGAATTAAAAAGGTAACTATTAAATATGATATTAAAGAGGCATTACAAATAAATGCTTGTTCAAAACTTTTGAAAATTGCTTTTAAAAATATAATAAAAAATGCCATAATTTTTAGCTATGAAAACTCTTCAATCTGTATAAAAAATTACTCTGATGAAAACTTTTATATATTTAGTGTAGAAGATAAAGGAATAGGAATATCCAAAGAAGATCAAAAGAAAATTTTTGAAAAATTTTATAGAAGTGATAAAAGTAGAAATAAAGAAACAGGAGGAACAGGTTTAGGTATGGCAATTTGCAAAAAAATAGTTAGTATTCATCATGGTAAAATTTCAATTAAAAGTGAAGAAGATTTAGGAACTACTATTACAGTTAAATTTCCAAAATCCAATACAGAATGTGATTAAGTTCATTTAATGTATAATTTCATAAAATCTTAGGCACCAATTAATGAAAATAACACTACTTGAAAATGATTCAATAAATTTAGAGTATACTTTTTTAATAGAAGGTATTTCAAATACTTTGATAAAAAAACTAGAAAATTATATAATAAAAGAAATCACTCTTCATCCTCTTGAAAATTTAAAAAAAGAACACTCTTTATCTACATTTGATAGTTTAAGAGCTTCAAAATATATTATAACTACAAAAAATATTTTAGAACATGAAGAGAATATAAAGGCTCTTGAAAAGTTACGTGTTACCTTACAAGCAGACATACCTAAAAATATTAAAAATTTAATTCCTGAAGTTTATAAAAGAAATATAACTTGTAAATTAGATTTAAGAAATTTAAAAAAATTTATAAATATAAATGAATTAGAAAATAATAATCTAGAAGAAAAAGAATTATCAAAAGTACTTTTTAAAGCTTTTCCAAAAGCTTCAAGAAATTTACTTGAAGAAGAAAAAGAGTAAAAATGACTGCCTTACAAATTGCTGATATTATTGGAATAATTTCATTTGCTATAAGTGGTTTTTTAATTGCTGTTCATTACAAATTTGATATTTTAGGAATTTTTATTTCTTCCTTTTTAACAGCTCTTGGTGGAGGTATGATTAGAGATGTTATTGCAAATAGAACTCCTTATGTCTTAAACGATAATCTTCCAATTATATTGGTTTCAACAACACTATTTTTATCTTTAATACTAAAACTTCACAAAAAAACAGATCTTGAAAGTAAAACAGCATTTATAATTTCTGATGCCATAGGATTAGTCTCATTTGCTATAACAGGAGCATTAATTGGTCTTCAAGCAGAATTTAATTTTTTAGGTGTTTTAATGCTTGCATTTTTAACAGCAGTTGGAGGGGGAACTATTAGAGATATTTTAATAAACAAAGTTCCATCAATACTTATATCTGAATTTTATGGAACAGTTGCAATAATAGTTGGTCTTATAACTTATTTCTTACATTTACTTGAGCAAACATCAATTTTAAATCTAACTATTCTATTTATAGCAGGAGTAACTTTAAGATTATTAGCTTATTATAAAAAATGGCAATTACCAAAACTTAATTAGCCATAATAACTCTATTTCTACCTTTATTTTTAGCTTCGTATAAAGCATGATCTGCACGAGTTAATGTTTTGTCAAGATTATTATCATCTTTGCTTTCATCATAACAAGCTCCACCAATACTAACAGTAAATTTCAAATCTTCTTTTTCATTATTTATTATTAACTTTTCTATATTTTTTCTTATAATTTCTGCAATTTGTAATGAATTTGTTTTACAAACTCCATATAATAAAATTACAAACTCTTCCCCACCAAACCTAGATATAATATCACTTTTTCTTAAACAATTTTTTAAACATTCTGCTAATGTAATAATAACTTCATCCCCAGCATTATGACCATAGGTATCGTTTATTTTTTTAAAATGATCTATATCTAGAATTAAAATACTAAGTTCTTGTTCATTTCTTCTTGAAAGTGTTAAATATTTTTGAGAAATCTCTGAAAAATATCTTCTATTATATGTATTTGTCATTGGATCTTTATTTGATAATTCTTTTAATTCTTTATTTAATATTTTAAGTTTGAGATTTGATTCATTTAATTCTGTATTATCATAGATATAAAGACAAACAAGCTTTTTTTCAATATCATAAGGAATAATAGTTATATCTTGTTGCATATATTCAAAGATTTTATCTACAATAGAATTTACTTGAATTTTTATCAAATAACTATGAGGATCAACACTGTAAAAAGAAGGGTTTTTTGTAACTAATACAGATTTTATTTTTCTTTTTAATTTTTTTTCATTTATATAGGGAAACTCTTCACATATATTTTTATTTAAAATATCATCTCTTTTTATATTTGTTCTAATTTCTAACCATTTATTCCAAGAACAAATATTTAAATTTTCATCTAAAATAATAAGTCCATTATTAATAGTTGAGGAAATTATATTTTCATTAATATCTAACATAATTAATACTCTTCCAAAATTCTATTTAATGAGTCTTTTAAATAAGAGATTGATTCTTCCCTTGACATTAATATTAATTCCCCAAAAATATTTTGGTCTTCAAATTTTATCTCAGTAGAAATAATAATTACATGTTTATATTCTGTTTTATATTTATCATCTAAGGTATCACCTGAATTAACTTTTATTACAGAAGGAGGAGCAAAGGTTACAGAAGCATCAATTAATTCAGCTAATTTACTTGAAGTAGTCGATGAAATTATATTTGTAATTTCTAAAACTACATCTTTTAATTCATTATCATTAATTTCATCTTTTTCTAAATCAAATTCTAAAGCTAAATTTTTTACAGATTCTTCATCCATAATAAACATATTTTCACCATTTAAATTTCCATCAATATTTTGACTTACCACATAATAAGTGTCATATTTTTCAAACATTTTTTGAAAATATTCTTCAAATTTATCTGTAGTTAATGTTTTAATCTTTGGAATATTAAGTGTTGCAAACTTATCAATTATTTCTGCAACTGCAGCAGTTGCTGCACCATAAGAAATATTCATAAGTTCTTGAAGACAATCTTTTTGATTATCATCTAATAAAAGTTTTGGATTTGGCATTATTTTAATCCCAATTTTTGAAGCATTTTTAAAAGATTTTCAGGACTAATTGGTTTTTTAATAAATCCTAAGGCTCCATTAGCTTTTGCTTTTTCCATTGAGCCATCTTGAATATCTGCACTTACAATAATTATTTTAGCATTATTATCATAAGAAATAATCTCTTTTGTTGCTTCAAATCCATCCATAATTGGCATTGTTAAATCCATAAAACAAATACTAGGATTATTCTTTTTATAAATATCAATAGCTTCTTTACCATTACTAGCTTCCAATAGTTCTATATCATTAGTAATAATATTTTGAATTGACTTTATCATCATTTTACGTGCTATTTTTGAATCATCTGTTATTAATATTTTCATCATAAATTCCTATATTTAACAGAATTTTAACTTAATTTAAAAAAGTAAAACCTTAATTAGATATATAAAATTAATTATTTATGAGTTTTTGTAGAGCTTTGATAATACTTTCAGACTCTAATTTTTTTATCTTTTTTTCTAAAGATTCTAAATTTTCATCTTTTGTAAGTAAAATTTTTTCTTGAAGTATATACTCACCTTCATCATAATTTTCATTAACAAAATGTATTGTACAACCTGATTCTTTTTCTTTTGAATCTATAACTGCTTTATGTACAAATGAACCATACATTCCCTTTCCACCAAACTTAGGTAAAAGTGCTGGATGAGAGTTTATTATTCTATTTTTAAAATTTTTTATTAAATTTTCTTCAATTTTTTTCATATAACCAGAAAGAAAAATATAATCAATATTAAATTCTTTCATTAAATCTGTAATTTTTTTATCTAGGTTTTCCTTAGGAAATTTTTTATCATTTATTATAAAGTTTGGTACATTATTTTTTTTTGCTTTTTCTATTACTTTTGCATTTGAATTATTTGAAATCACAAGAACAACTTGTGCATTTAAAATTTTATTTTCACAAGCTTTTTGTATAGTTTCAAAGCCACTTCCATTATGTGAAGAGAGTATTCCTATTCTTTTAATCATTTTATTTCCTAGTTAATATTTGGCGAATTATAATCAAATTTAAAAAAAAATTCAAAGAAATGTCATTTTTTTCTTCTATTAATTAAAAATACCCCTAAAAATATCAAAGCCGTCGATAAAATATCTATTAATTTAATATCTTCTCCTACAAGTACAACTCCAATTACTAATGCCACAACAGGTGGTATATAAGTAATTGATGAAGCTTTTATAGCACCTAATTCTTTTACCATATAATAATAAATAATAAATGCTAAGCCTGTACCTAAAAGTCCTAAACCAAATACCATTCCTATTGCACTATGTTTATCTTGCCAAATATTATTAATTCCTTCAAAATCTGTAATTAAAGATACTATTATAAGTGCAAATCCTAGTTGATATGTTGAAAGTGAAGAAGCTTTAATATTAAGTGGACTTACAAATTTTTTTGCATAAATAAAAGATGCTCCAACACTTAATGAACCTAAAATAACTGATATCATACCTTCAAAATTTGAAGCCATTATATTTTCATTAAATACCCCACTTATTAAAATTACTCCTAAAAATCCAAGTATAACACCTAAAAAAGACCATACTGTAATTTTTTCTTCTTTTAAAAACAGTGCTGCTAAAAGAAATGAAAAAAGTGGAATTGAGCCACTTAAAGCACCTGCAATTCCTGATAAAAGTAAAAATGAACCTTTTACAAAACCATAATAATAAACAACTGCTGCAAGTAAAGACATTACTATAAAATGTTTATAATGTTTTAAATCTTCCCATTTTAATGCTTTTTTATATGAAGCATATATAAATACTGGAATAAATCCAAATAAAACTCTATAAAAAACAACTTGCATAGGTTCAATAAACTCTGCAGCCATTTTCATATAAATAAAATTACTTCCCCATATAACACCTAATAACCAAAAAGTTATTATTGGTAAACTTTTCACTTATTTTAATCTTTGCACATGAGTTAATGCTATTGCAATGGCATCTGTAATATCAAGAGGTTTTATCTCTTTTTTTATTCCTAATAATCTTTTCACCATAAAAGCAACTTGAGTTTTATCAGCTTTTCCATTTCCTGTAACTGCTTTTTTCACTTGCAAAGGAGTATATTCTGCAAAATTCCCAAACTCTTGAAGCACTTTTAATGAAATTGCACCTCTAAATTGTGCAAGTTTAATTACTGTTTTTGGATTAAAAGCGTAAAACATATCTTCAATTGAAACTTCATCAATTTTATGCTTATTAAAAATCAAATCAAAGCCTTCTGTCATCTCTACAATTTGTTCCTGAAGAATTTTTGTTTTAATTTTAATTAGACCAGCTTCAATAAGTTTCACATCTCTTCCATTCTTTTCAATAATTGCATATCCACAATTTCTTGTTCCTGGATCTATTCCTAATATTTTCAACTTTTCACATTTCCTATTTTTAATGTTTTCACATATTAAGATGCCTATATAATGGTTAATCTTTTATAAATTTTCACTTAAAAGAATTTTTTTTTTCACATATTATTTTATTTAACTAAGAATTTTATTCACCGTGAAAAACTTTTAATTTAAATTTAGATATAATCTTAACAATTTATAAATAAAGAGTGCGTATTTAATGACAAGCAAAGAGTTTTTAACAATTATTGAAAAAGAAGCCAATCCTTCTGATTATAAAAAATATTTAAAACAACTATCATATAAAAAAATTTCGTCTGATGATAAAATTGCAGTTTTTGAAGTTTCTAATAAATATTTAGCTTCTTGGATAAAAAGTAAATATACGCCAATTATTCAACAATGCTTTGAAATTTATGATGGAACAAAACCTGATGTTGAAATAAAAATAGCAGGTGAAAAGAAAAGTAAAAAAGAGATAATCTCTGAAAAAGCTAAAAATGAATCAACTGAAAGTACAATTTTAAATCCCTCTTATACATTCGATTCTTTCGTAGTTGGTCCCTCAAATCAAATGGCTTATAATGCTTCGCTTGCTGTTGCAAATAAACCAGGAATTCAATATAACCCTCTATTTTTATATGGGGGAACAGGACTTGGTAAAACTCACCTTTTACAAGCAATTGGAAATAATGCAATTGAACATGGGAAAACTGTTATATATGTAACTATTGAGCAGTTTATGAATGATTTCACATTCTCTATTAAAAATAAAAATATGGAACATTTTAGATCTAAATATAGAAAATGTGATGTTTTATTAATCGATGATATTCAATTTTTATCTGGAAAAGAACAAACACAAGAAGAGTTTTTTCACACCTTTAATGAACTACATAATGCAAAAAAACAAATTGTAATGACTTCAGATAGACTGCCCTCACAAATAGCAGGTTTAGTTGATAGATTAAAATCAAGATTTGAATGGGGATTAACAGCAGATATCCAATTACCAGGGCTTGAAACAAAAATTGCAATTATAGAAAAAAAATCTGAATTAAATGGAATTCATTTATCACGAGAGATTATTAACTATATTGCTACAAACCTCGATAACTCCATTAGAGAAATTGAAGGTGTATTAATTAGAATAAATGCCAGTGCTTCTTTACTTAATCAAGAAATTAATTTAGAATTAGCACAAAGTTTATTAAAAGAACAAATAAAAGAGAAAAAAGAAAATATAAAGTTACCTGATATTATTTCACTTGTTGCAACTGAGTTAAATATTAAACCAAGTGATATAAAATCTAAGAAAAGAACAGCAACAGTTGCTAATGCAAGAAGAGTTGTAATATACCTAGCTAGGGACCTTACACATAATTCTATGCCAGATATTGCTAAGTTTTTAGGAATGAAAGATCATAGTTCTATTTCAAAAAATATTCAAAAAACAAATGAATTAATTGAAACAGATGAAAACTTTAAATTAATCATTCAAAATTTAAAAAATAAAATCATACATTAAGGGGTAGGAAAAAAAGTTTAAGACAAAAGTGTGAAAAGCTGTGAACAGTTATCTAATTTTATTCACTGGCATAAAAGCCTAAGAAATAAGCTCTAGGTTAATGTTTTCATCTTTTCACATGGTCTACTACTTCCACTACTTAATATAAATAAATAGGAGCTATAAAATGAAGTTCATAATTACAAAAAGCATCTTTGAGAATATAATCTCATCTATGCAACCATTTTTAGAAAAAAAAGATGCGAGTTCAATTACTTCACATATTTATCTTGAAGTAAACAATGATAAACTCACACTAAAAGCAACAGATTATGAAATAGGATTAGAATGCAATATAGAATCTATAAGTGAAGCTATATATGGAAAAGCTACTGTAAATGGTTCTAACTTATTAGGAATAATTAAAAGATTAAAAGATTCAGAAATAATAATGGAAACTACTGATAATAATTTAGTAATTAAACAAAATAAATCAACATTTAAATTACCAATGTATGATGCAGATGAATATCCAAGTCTAATATTAAATGAAAATTTAAAACATTTAGAAATATCAACAATTAATTTAATAAATTCTATAAGAAAAATTACACCTGCAATTGATAATAATAATCCAAAATTTGAATTAAATGGTGCATTAATAGATATTAAAACTTCAAAAATAAATTTTGTATCAACAGATACAAGAAGATTAGCAATTTCATATTTACAAAATATATCAAATGATGAAGCACAATTTATAATCCCTAAAAAAGCAATAGTAGAAATTCAAAAACTATTTTTAGATGATGCAAATATTTCATATGATGAAAATAACTTAATAGTTTCAAACAATAATATGAAATTTTTTACAAAATTAATCAATGGAAAATTTCCTGATTATGAAAGAATTATACCTGCAAATTTAAAATATAATTTATCAATACCAAAAAATACATTAGTTGAATCTATAAAACTAGTAACTTCATTATTTTCAAATATAAAAATTACATTTAAACCAAATTCAATAGTATTTGAGTCTTTAGATGAAGATACAGAATCTAAAACTCAAATTGATATAGAATTAAATATAGATTCAGATTTTTATCTTGCAGTAAATGCAAAATATTTACTTGATTTTTTAAGTCAAACAAATAATGAAAATGTAACTATTGGATTTAATGAATCTAACTTACCATTTTATTTAGAAGATGAAAAATTCTTTACAATAGTAATGCCAATAGTATTAGAAAAATAGAAAGAATAAGGAAAACATTAATGAGTAATGAATATAGCGCCGGAAATATAAAAGTTTTAAAAGGTCTTGAAGCAGTAAGAAAAAGACCAGGAATGTATATTGGTGATACAAATACAAATGGTTTGCATCACTGTGTTTATGAAGTAGTAGATAACTCTATTGATGAAGCAATGGCCGGTTTTTGTGATACTATAAAAGTAACTCTTACTAAAAGTGGATCTTGTATAATTTCTGATAACGCAAGAGGAATTCCAACAGGGATGCATCCTACTGAAAAAAAATCTGCTGCAACTGTTGCTTTGACAGTTTTACATGCAGGTGGAAAATTTGATAAAGATACATATAAAGTTTCAGGTGGACTTCATGGAGTTGGTGTTTCTGTTGTAAATGCTCTATCTTCTGATTTAAAAATGACAATTTATCAAAATAATGAAGTTCATTATCAAGAATTTAAAACAGGTATTCCTGTAGAAGATTTAAAAGTAATTGATACTTGTAGAAAAACTGGTACTACTATTGAATTTTGGCCTGATGCAAGTATCTTTGAAGTTACAACTTTTGAATTTGATATTTTGTCAAAAAGATTTAAAGAGATAGCATATTTAAATCCAAAAATTACTATTGAATTAAAAGATGAAAGAGTTAATAAAAAAGAGGTATACCATTTTGATGGTGGTTTAGCTCAATTTGCAAATGATATTAACAAAGATACAGCCGTAACAGAAGCTGTTTCTTTTAATGTTAGAGAAGATGATATTGAAGCTGACTTTGCAGTTTTATATAACTCAACATATACAGAAAAAACACTCTCTTTTGTAAATAATATTAGAACAATTGATGGTGGTACTCATGAAGCTGGTTTTAAAGCTGGACTAACACGTGCAATAGTTAAATATGTAAATGAAAATGCAGCAGCAAGAGAAAAAGATACAAAAATTACAGGTGATGATGTAAGAGAAGGTCTTATTGCAATTATCTCTGTAAAAGTTCCAGAGCCACAGTTTGAAGGTCAAACAAAAGGTAAATTAGGTTCTTCATATGTAAAACCTATTTGTCAAAAAGTTACTTTTGAATCTTTAATGAAACATTTTGAAGAAAATCCACAACAAGCAAAAGCTATTATGGAAAAAGCTTTAATGGCAGCTCGAGGTAGAGAAGCAGCTAAAAAAGCTAGAGATTTAACTAGAAAAAAAGATGCTATGACAGTGGGAACACTTCCTGGTAAACTTGCAGAATGTCAATCTAAAGATCCTGCTATTAGAGAATTATATCTAGTGGAAGGGGATTCTGCTGGTGGTTCTGCTAAGCAGGGTAGAGATAGAGTTTATCAAGCGATACTACCACTTAAAGGTAAAATTTTAAATGTAGAAAAATCAAGACTTGATAAAATTTTAAAATCTGATGAAATTAGAAATATGATTACAGCTATGGGTTGTGGTATTGGAGAAGATTTTGATTCTGAAAAAGTAAGATATCATAAAGTAATTATTATGACCGATGCCGATGTTGATGGATCTCATATTCAAACTCTACTTTTAACATTTTTCTTTAGATTTTTAAGACCAATTATTGATAGTGGATATTTATATATTGCTCAACCACCTTTGTATAGATATAAAAAAGGTAAAAATGAGATTTATCTAAAAGATGATAATGCTTTACATAACTATTTAATTGAAAATGGTTTAGAAGTATTTCAATTTGAAGGTTTAGGATACAATGATTTAGTTGATTTATTTAAGACTGTTTCAAGATATAGAGGAATGTTGGCTCAATTAGAAAAAAGATACTCTTTAGTTGAAGTATTAAAACATTTAATTGAAAACTCTGATTTAGTAAAGCTTGATTTTAGTGCTTTATATGTAGTTGTAAAAGATTATCTTGAAGCAAAAGGTTATAATATTTTATCAAAAACATTAACTGATGATAAAATACAGCTGTTTGTACAAACAGGAGCTGGTCTAGAAGAGCTTATTATTGATGATGAACTATTTGCCTCACCTTACTTCTCAGAAGCTACTTATATCTATAATAGACTAGTAGAAAGAGATATATCAATGTTTGAAGGTCGAGATTTAATTGAAATTCTTGATGAAATTGAAGGATTAGCTAAAAAAGGTGCATATATTCAAAGATATAAAGGTTTAGGAGAAATGAACCCTGATCAACTTTGGGAAACTACAATGACACCTGAAGCTAGAAGACTTTTACGAGTTACAGTTGAAGATGCAGCAATTGCTTCAGATACATTTACCCTATTTATGGGTGATGAAGTAGAACCAAGAAGAAACTATATTGAAGAGCATGCAAAAGATGTTGAACACTTAGACGTTTAAAACTTTTATTTTCAATTATTATGTTAAAAGAGTTTAAACTCTTTTAACATTAAAATTATTAAGTAGCAATTTTTTTAGCAATTTCTATATCACAGCATTTATTACCTTCTAAAATTTCGCCATGTTCTTTTACATATGAAATTCCCCATTCAAACATATCTTTTAAAAGTGGCCTTAATTTTTCTCCAGAAGAAGTTAAAGAATATACTACTTTAGGGGGAACTACAGGAAAAACTTCTCTATTAAGTATATTCTTTTGTTCTAACTCTTTTAATTTAATTGTTAATGTTTTTTGTGATACTTCAGGTATACACTCATGTAAATCTTTAAATCTTTTTTCTTCTGCTAATAAATGCCATATGATAAATAATTTCCATTTATCATTGAATATATCAAGTGTTACTGCAACTGAACATTCATACTCTTTATCATTGATTTTATACATTTAGATCCTTTTATGATTTAATTATAGCATAATGAATATTAATTCCTTTACTTACATTTATTACAGTAAGGTATTTTTAAGTTTGTTGCCGTTATACTTTCACAAATAACAAAAATTATGGTAAGTAAAATTTTTTAACATTAAAACAAAATGGAGATAATTATGGAAAACAAATTTTTAGAAGCAATGAAGTTTAGACACGCAACAAAAGAGTTTGATGCAACAAAAAAAATCAGTGACGAGGATTTTAATACAATTTTAGAATATGGAGTATTAAGTCCAAGTTCTTTTGGTTTTGAACCATGGAAATTTGTAGTTGTTCAAAATGAAAATTTAAGAAATAAATTAAAAGAGTTTTCTTGGGGTGCACAAGGAACACTTCCAACTGCAAGTCATTTTGTAATTATCTTAGCTAGAACTGTTAAGGGAATGAAATATGATAGTGAATATATTCATCATATGATGGCAGAAGTAAAACAATTTCCTGAAGATGTACAAGAGATGTATAAAGGTTTTTATTCAAAATTTCAAAAAGAAGATTTTGATCTACTAGAAGATGATAGATATGTTTTTGATTGGGCTTCAAAACAGACATATATTGCTTTAGCAAATATGATGACAGGCGCAGCATATATGGGAATTGATTCTTGTCCAATAGAAGGATTTGATTTAGAATTAACAAATAAATTTTTAAGAGAAGAACTAAATATTGACACAGATGAATTTTCTGCTTCAGTAATGGTTCCTTTTGGTTATAGAAAAGAAGCTCCTAAACATGAAAAATCTAGACAAGATGTAAATACAGTTACTTCTTGGTTTAAATAAAAAGAGTTAATTATATGGCACAAATTACCGTATTTGCAACAATTGTTGCTAAGAAAGAAAAAGTAGAGTTTGTAAAAGAAGAACTTTTAAAACTTGTTGAGTTAACTAGAAAAGAAAATGGTTGTATAGATTATATCTTACACCAAGATAATGAAATCAAATCTCATTTTCTTATGTATGAAATTTGGGAAAATGAAGAATTTTTAGAAGAACATGTAAAAAATAAAGCACTTACACAATATTTAGCTGTTACAGAAAATGCAATTTCTTCATTTATTGTAAATAAAATGATTAATATTTCTTAATAAATGAGTTTAGAATAATAATATTGATTTAAAAGATGAATTAAAATAAAAAAGGGAAAAGATTTCAAACCTTTTCCCTTTTTTTTTATTTTATAAATAGAACATATATTTATAATATTTACTCTGTAGTAAATTGTTTTTCAATTAGTTTTTAACAATACTAAAAATGATATACCTTCGTCATTTACACCTCCATATTGTTTATGTAATAAAATTGTAACACTTTTTTTATAAAAAAGCAAATTAAAAAGAGTTAAATTTTATACAAAATATATTTATTGCTTTATTTGTGATTTTATCAACATATAACTCTTCATATATTATAATCCAAAACTCAAAAAAAACTACATAAAAAGAGAATCATGATCGAATTAATCAATATATCAAAATCTTATCCAACAGGTGAACTTTATAATGACTTAAATTTACGTTTGAATGCAGGTGATAAGGTTGGTTTAGTTGGACGAAACGGTACTGGAAAATCAACACTATTTAAACTAATTCTTGGTGAAGAGCATCAAGACTCTGGAGAAATAAAATTTCCTAAAGCCTATAAAATAGGTGCTTTAAAACAATATTTTGATTTTACTGAAAAAACTTTGATAAATGAAACAGCTTTAGCTTTAAGCGAAGATGATAAGTATGATATTTATAAAGCAGAAAAAATTCTATTTGGTCTTGGTTTTTCAGATGAAGATTTAGAAAAAAATCCAAACTCTTTTTCTGGAGGTTTTCAAATTAGAATAAATCTTGCGAAACTTCTTTTAACAGAACCAAATATGCTTTTACTTGATGAGCCTACAAACTACTTAGATATTTTGTCTATTAGATGGTTAAAAGCCTTTTTAAAATCTTTTCCTGGGGAAGTGATTTTAATTACCCATGATAGAAATTTTATGGATAGTGTTTGTTCCCATACTTTGGGTATTATTAGAAAAAGTGCCTTTATAATTCAAGGAAGTACAGTTAAGTTTTTTGAACAATTATCAGCTAATGAAGAGCATCATGAAAAACAAAAAATAGCACAAGATAAAAAAATTAAAGACCTTGAAGAGTTTATTGCTAAAAATAAAGCAAGAGCTGCAACTGCAACTTTAGCTCAATCAAAAGTAAAAATCTTAGAAAAAATGGAAATTCTAGAAGATATAAATTATGATGCAAATCTAAATTTTGATTTTAATTATAAAGATACTTCTGCAAAGTTTTTACTTGAAGTAAAAGATTTATCTTTTGGTTATACTGCTGATAATATACTTTTCAAAAATATAACTTTTGCATTATCACGAGGTGAAACAATTGGTATTATTGGAAAAAATGGTAAGGGTAAATCAACTCTATTAAATGCAATAGCAGGAGAACTTGAAGCTTTGAGTGGAAGTGTAAATTTTCATCCATCATGTACTTTTGGCCATTTTGGGCAAACAAATATTTCTCATTTAAATAAAAATAATACAATTATGGATGAAATTTATAGTGTAAATCATAAACTTGCAGAAGCAACTATTAGAAGTATTTGTGGACTTATGATGTTTTCAGGAGATAATGCAAAGAAAAAAATCTCACTTCTTTCAGGTGGAGAAAAATCAAGAGTAATGCTTGGAAAAATTATAGCACAAGATGTAAATCTTCTTTTTCTAGATGAGCCTACAAACCACTTGGATATTGATTCAATAGATGCTTTAACAAATGCAATAAAAGCTTTTGAAGGTTCTTGTATGATTGTTACTCATAGTGAAGAACTCTTAAGAGCTGTTTGTGATAGATTAATTGTATTTACAAATGAGGGAGCTGATTATTTTAATGGAACATATGATGAATTTTTAGAAAGAGTTGGTTGGGAAGATGACGATGGAAGTGAAAAAAAGAAAGTAGTAAAACCAAAAAGAAATAAAAAAGAGATAAAAAAATTAAGAGCTGCTATTGTCACACAAAAAAGTAAGGCCACTGCTCCTATTAAAAAAGAGATAGAAGAATTAGAAGAGTTAATACCTACTTTAAATGGTAAAGAAAAATCCCATAAAAATACCCAGTTACTTGATTTACAAGAAAAACTTGAAAAACTTAATATAGAGTTTCAAGAAAAATTGGATGAAATTTAATTTAATATTACAATCTGCCATAAAATCAATCTAGTTTAAAAAAATATTCTATACTTTCATAAATTTAACAAAGGAATTTATTTTATGAAAGTATGTGGAATTGAACTTAAAGCCAATAATCTTATTTTGGCAGTTCTTGATAATAAAGAGTATATAGATATAAAAATAAAAAAAATTACACTTCTAGATGACGAATCACAAGAAAATATTAGAAAATTTTGTAATGATTTTTTACTTTTTTTAGAGCAAAATGAGATAGAAAAAGTATTTATTAAAAAACGTGCAAAAAAGGGAAATTTTGCAGGAGGAGCTGTTACTTTTAAAATGGAAGGCTTAATACAATTAAATCCTCTTTGCGAAGTTGAGTTGGTTTCAGCTCAAGCAATTTCTTCCTTTGAGAAAAAAAATGAGATAACTTTTCCCGTAAATTTAAAAAAATATCAAGAACAAGCTTTTTTACTTACACTTTTAAATAGTTAATATAGGTCAAAAAGACCTATATTTTATTAAGTATTATTTTAAAAAAGAAATTACAAGTGGTAAAAATATTGCAGTTGCAATTCCACTTAAGCCCATGGCAAGTGCTGCAAAGGCTGCAGTTTTTTCTCCCATTTCTACAGCTCTTGCTGTTCCTATTCCATGAGAAATTAATCCTAAAGCAAAACCCTTTGATGTATCTTTTTTTATTTTCATAAGTTTGAAAACTAAAGATCCAAAAAGTGCTCCAATAATTCCTGTAATAATTACAAAACCAACAGCAAGAGAAGGAATTGCACCTATTTGCTCAGATGTAATAATAGCAATTGGAGCTGTTATTGATTTTGTAGCCATTGAAAGAATTGTACTTAATTGTGCATCAAAAACCCAAAGAAGGCCTAAAGCTACAATAATTGAAAAAGTTCCTGCTATAAACAAAGTTAGAACAATAGGCCAAAAAATTGCTTTTATATGTTTTAGGTTTTTATATAATGGTAAAGCTAAAGCAACAGTTGCAGGGCCTAAAAAGAAATGAATTATTTCAACTGATTTAAAATACTCTTCATATGATTTGCCACTTAATAATAAAGCAGTCATAATTGTTATATAAGCAATAATTATTGGCTGTAAAAGAGTATGTTTATTTGTTTTTTCATAAATAATTATTCCCATTTTATATGCACCTAAAGTTAAGATAAGCCATAACATTGGTGTTGTTGTTATATATTCTATTAAAGCATCAAAGTTCATTTTTTGCCCCATTTCTATTTTCTTCTACTTTTTGTTCTTTTCTTATGGTTAAAATATCTATAAATTTAGCAGAAAAAGCTAAGGCTATTAATGTTCCAAAAAACAAAGATATTATAATCGCCCAAAACTCTTTTGATATGGTATCAGCTTGTGTAACTATTCCCATAGCAGCAGGAATAAATAAAAGTGGCAAATATCTTAAGTGCAAAAATACAGCATTATCCAAAGAGTCAAAACTTTTGTTTCTAAGCATTAAAAATAGAAGTAATAAAACCATTCCAATAACAGGACCTGGAACAATAAGTTCAAAAAATCTTACAAAACACTCCCCTAGAAATTGAAAAACTAGAAGAGTTATAATTCCTTTTAACATCTAGGTCTAATCTTTAAATAGTTGGTAAATAGAACAAAAATCTTCTTCACCTTTACCATCTTTTTTCATTTTTCCAAATAATTCTTTTGGCACTGCTGCTGTATAAAGTGGTTGATTTAAAGAATAAGCTAAATCTTGAAGTGTATGTAAATCTTTGTAAATAGCATTATTTGAAAAATGTGCTGAGAAATCTTCTTCAATTAGTTTTTGAGTTTTTGCTTTTAATACAAGTGATTGACCACCACCAACTCCAAGTATTTCTAAAAGTTTTGATTTTTCAATATCACAAGCTTCACCTAAAGCTGTACATTCAGCTATTGTAGCCATGAATGACCCAAGACATAGATTATTAATAAGTTTCATTTTAGAAGCTTGTCCAGGTTCTTTTAAATAAAAGATTTCTTTTCCAATTTTTTCTAAAAGTGGTTTACACTCATCAAAAATCTCTTTTTTACCTGAAGCTGTAATTGTTACTAAACCTTGAAGCGCTGGTGCTACACTTCCAAAAACTGGCGATTCTAAATAACTTCCACCTTTTTCTTCTATTCTTTCATGAAATGTAAGTACTTGTCTAAAATGATTTGTTGTAAGGTCAATTATTGTTCTACCTTCTAAATCTGCAGATAAAAGACCATTTTCCATACTTAGAATATTTTCAACTGCATTTGATTCAAATAAACACATAAATACTATATTACAATCTTCAATTAATTCTTTTGGGGAATCCATAATTTCATAGCCTAAATGCTCTACTTTAGATTTAGTTCTATTATAAATTTTTATTTCTTCTTCCATATCAGTTAATCTTTTTGCAATCGCAGTTCCTAGATTTCCTAATCCAATAAATCCTATAGCCATGATTTATCCTTTAAAATTTTATTTTTTAGATTATAGTAAAATTTTTTAAAAATAAAGTAATAATAAGTGTATATAAATTTAATAATTTTAAAAGGAACAATAAATGCATATTTTTTTAATAAAATAATTTTAGGAGTCTTCAATGAGTAAAGTAGAAAGAAGTGAAAAAGAGGATATTCATTTAGCAATGATATCAGATGATTTAGAATTATTAAGTATCTTAGCAGATTCTAAATCAATGAACACAAGACGTGCATTAGCAAGAAATATAAATATAAATTCTGAAATTGCAAATCGCTTACTTTTTGATCCTGTTTTAAATGTCTCTTATATAGCCTCATTAAATTCAAATAGAACAAAGTATAGAAGTTTTGATGAAGATTCAATTACATTTTGTGTAAAATGTGAAGAAGATGAAAGAAATCTTGATTGCTTAAATTGTATATATTCAAAAAACTAGTATTAAGCAAGTGGATCTTCCCCTTGACTCCATCCTGCAAGATATTTTTCAACTAAATGAAAATCTTCCCCACTATGTTGTGTAAAAGTAATATATTGATTTCTATTATCGACTTTTAGTATTTCATTTACAATTGCCATATATCTTAAGGCTAGTTCTCGTCTTTTTTCAATACTTCGCCCTTCTCTTATATCTAGATTCATTAAACAAATATCATCTTTTGGGTTTGCACGTCCAATTGTTAAATTATATTTATCATATTCTCTAATTGATATTGCTATATGATCAGTGCCTGTATCCATAATCTCTGAAAAAGTTTCTCTTATTTGATTTACAAAATCATCTTTTGTTTTATTTGATACTTTTTTATTTATTTCAAATTGTAGATGTGGCATGGCATTTCCTTTTGTTTTTTAATATATAAATATTAGCAAATTTTTTTGCTTTTTTTTTAAATAGAAATAAAAATTCCACTTAAAATAATAATTGTTCCTACAAATAAAGTTACACTTAACTTTTCATCTAAAAGTATAATACTTAAAAAAATTGCAATTACAGGTACTATTAATTGAATTATACTTGCAGTTATAATTTCCATATTTTTTAAAACTTTATACCAAAGTAAATATCCAATTCCTGAAGTTAATCCTCCTGAAATACAAGCTAAAAATATTCCATATGAGCTTAAGTTAAAAGAATCAATAAAAAGTATATAAAAAATAAAAATAAATAGAATAGATTTAGTGAAATTTTCTGTTGTATCTTTCATAGCATTTAATGATTTTTTGCCTAGAACTGTATAAAAAGCCCAAGCAATTCCTGATATAAACATTAAAAAAACATGAAATAATGAAAGTGTAAAATCTTCATTTGGATAGAGTAAATATGTTAATCCCAAAAAAGCAATAAAAACTCCAATAAATTTTTTTAAAGTTAATTTTTCTTTTTTTCTTAAGGCTAATAAAATCATAGAAAGTTGTACAACAGCAAATAAAATTAATGTGCCAATACCTGCTTGCATATCTATATAAGCATAAGAAAATGCAATGGCATATAAAAAAAGCATAAAAGATGTAAGCCAATTATTTTTAAAGTTTATAGCTACTCTTTTTTCTTTAAAAAAAAGAATTAAAAGTAAAACTATTGTTCCTGAAAGAAGTCTAAAGAGGGTAAAACTATAGGCATCGATATGGGAATCTACTAAAGCTTCTCTACATAAAATAGAATTAGCTGCAAGAAATATTAAACTTAAAATTGTTAAGAAAATAACTTGAGTATTCTCAAACTTATTTTCTATCATTTTTAGTTCTTAAAGTTTGGATTATTCTTAAAAAACTCTTCGACTTTATTTGTGTGTGCATAAATCTTTCCACTTCTTTTCATATATGAATTTACAATATGATAACCATGATTAAGTGCAGCAGCAATAGAACCACCTGTATTAAAGGCTATATCTCCTGCAACATACATATTACATATATTTGTTTTATAATGTTCATCATATATTGGTTTTCCATTTTCATCAATTTTTATACCTAATTTTTTTAGGAAATCAATGGGAGCTGTTCCACCAATTGCATAAATTATTCTATCATAAATAGTATAGTAGCCATCATTAAAATTTACTTTTACTTTTCCATGTTCATTTTCAAGAGATTCTATATCTGTATTCATTCTAAGTCTTAGTTTTTCTTGTCCGTTATATTGATATAAGATATCTTCATTTTCAGGATTTAATCTTGTAAATTCATCTTTTCTATATACTAAAGTAACTGTGTTATTTTCATCAGCTAATTCATAAGCATATTCAGCAGCAGAATTTCCACCACCAACAACTAAAATTTTTTCACCTTCTGAACACTTATCAAGATTATAGTTTACATACTCTTTAATTGAAGGGGGGACTTTATATGAAGGTTTATTTGGTTTACCCATCTTTCCAATTGTAATTACAACAGCTTTTGCTTTAAAGCCTTGTGTTGCTGTAGAGATTAAAAAACAATCTTCTTTATTTTTTACAATGTTTTCTACTTCAGTATTAAAAGCAGTATCAATTTTTTCTTCATCTAAAAGTTGATCAAAAAAGTCTAAAGTTGTCTCTTTTGTTCCATCCATAAAAGGAATATTTCCTTCAATATCTACAGTTTGTCCTTTCCAATCTTTATCAACACGCTTATTATCTTTATAAAATTTTCTAATAGTACTAGAGTGGTTATCTGCCTTATCAATAATTAAAATATTTTCGACACCATGTACTGCTGCTTCAATGGCTGTACCGATACCTCCTGGTCCTCCACCTATAATGGCAATATCATAAATCGTAGTCATAATAATCCTTCTAAAAAATTCAGTTATGAAAGTATTATACTATAAATATATATTATAAATAAAGCTCAAAAATTTATTAAAATAATAATCTAATATTTGTAAGTAAAATTTAGATAAAATGGCACTTTTATAGATAATAAAAAATTAAATATTTAATAAAAGGTTAAAAAAGAATGAAATATGGTGAAAAAGAGATTTTAGAATTTGATATTAACAAAGAAGAAAATTTTTGGCCAAATACAAATGAAAAAAATTATTCAATAAATATTGAACTCCCAGAGTTTATGGCAAAGTGTCCAAGAAGTGGATATCCAGATTTTGCGACAATTAAATTAGAGTATATTCCAAATAAATTAGTTATTGAATTAAAAGCTTTAAAACTTTATATTAACTCTTTTATGAATAGAGAAGTTTCTCATGAAAATACTGCAAATGAGATTTTTGATACTTTATATGAAAAATTAAGCCCAAGATATATGAAAGTTATTGCTGATTTTAAACCACGTGGAAATGTTCATACAGTTATTGAAGTAGATAGCGAAAAAATGTAAGGCGAACTCTTGGAGAGATTAGTTACAACAGCACAAGCTGCACAAATATTAGGACTATCCCTTCAAGGAGTTCATTATAGAATTAAAAATAATCAACTTAAATCAATTAAAAAATCTGGTAAAACTTTTGTATATATAAGTGATTATATTGAGAATAATAGTAACAAAAATTCAGAGGTAAAAGTTGAATTAAAAGAAGAAGTTCAAAATCACCATCAAGAAGTTATAAAAGCTAAAGATGAGCAAATTATTTTATTGAAAAAATCTATAAAATGGATGAAAAAACAATATGGCTCTGAAATTTCAAGATTAGAAAAAAATCAAAAAAGAATTATTGGTGTTTTTAATAGAGAAATTGAACTTCTTCAAAGTGCGTTTAATGAAATGCGCTCAATATATAAACCACAGCTAAGTAATCAAAAAAATAAAGAATATTCTGAAGCCTCTTTTACTGCTGAAAAAGAAAAGTTTATTACCTTAAGAGATTTTACAATTTATTTAAAAAGATATAATAAAAATGAAAAAGATATAAAACTTATAATCCTAAAAGCTATTCAAAATAGAGATAATAGATTTATTTATAATAAAAGTGATAAAAAACTTTTGATTTTAAATGAAGATTTTTCTGATTTAGTTTAAAAATTCGTTTCAATGTTTAATTAGAGAAACGAATTTTAATTTATTTAGGGTTTAATATAAGTATACCCTTGCATCTGAAGTTTTGATAACTCAGCTACTCCACTAGGTACAATGTCTGATTCTACAATATCATATAAATCATCTTCTACATTTACTTCTCTGCCAACAATTGTATTTTTACATACATTAAAAGAAACACCTTGGTTTTTTAAACCATCAATTCTAACAGCAAAATTTTCATTTGCATTAGCAGTTTTAAACTTAGTTAGATGATCTAAAGATTCAGGTAATAAAAGTAAAGATAATCCATTTCCATGTAAAACTACTTTTACATCTAAATTATCAGCCCCAACAGCATTAATATGGTTTTGAATATTAACCAAGGCACCTTTTTGTTGTTTTGCATTATCATAATTTATATGATACACAACCTTTTGTTTTCCGTAATTTGCATACAAATTCATTATGGATAAACTCATTATTAATAAAATTGCAAAGATTTTTTTCATGCATATTCTCCTTATTTATTTTATTAATAGGTATCATACAAATTTAAATAATTAAATCACTTAATAATTATAGTTAATATTGAAATAAAATTTATTTAATATCTAAATGAAAGTTTATTTCAATATTTATATAAATATAATAATGATATATAAATATAAAAAAGGTACTTTGTAGTGGAACTTACTAAATATAAACAAAAAAGATTTTTATTTCCTATTCTTTCTTTAGTTCTTATATCAATTGTATTGATTGCCACTATTAGCTCTTATTTAACTATTAATATGTTTAAAATTCATATGGAAGAGCATATTGAAGAAGTTAAGAAAGATTATTCTTTAAAGAATAAAACAGAAGTTTATGAAAATGTACATTTTGTTGATGATTTAATTAAATTTCAAATAATATCAATTGAGGACAAATTAAAAGCCTCTTTAAAAGAAAAAGTAAAAGTGGCTTTGGATATTGCTACCTTTACATATAATAAATATAAAAATACTCATAGTAAAGAAGAAATAAAAAACGAGATTTCAAAAATTTTATCTGTTATTAAATTTAATGAAAATCGTGCTTATTATTTTATGTATGATAATAAAACAAAAGTGATTTTTGGACACCCCTTAAAAAAGTTTCTTGGCAAAGATATGACTAATTTTAAAGATGCAAAAGGCAGAAGTTTAATGGAAACGGATGCAAAGGCCTTGGAAAATAAGAAAATAGGCTTTAATAAAATCTTTTTTACTAAGCCTGATGGTAAGAAAGATCAGTTTCCTAAAATTACTTGTATAGCTAAATTTGAAGAACTTGACTTAATTTTTGGTATTGGAGAATATCTTGATGTTATTGAAAATGAAATAAAAGATTATGTAATAAAAAGATTTTCAAGTACAAATGATATAACAGAAAATGAATATCTATTTATATTAAATTTACATGATATAAATGGAGGGGATGAATATGCTACTTTATTGTTAAATCCAAATAAACCAAATCTTATTGGTAAAAAAGTTTCAGATAAATTAAAAGATGTAAATGGGAAAGAATTTGTAAAAGAAATTTTAAATAAATTAAAAGAAAAAGGAGAAGGTTATTATGAATATTGGTATAAAAAACCTTCTGAAAATATTGCTAAACTGAAATTATCTTATATTTATCTTCAAAAAGATTGGAATTGGATTATTGGAAGTGGATTTTATTATGAGGATTTAGAAGAGAAAATTTTTAATATGAAAGAATCAGTAACACTTCATACCAATGAAACAATAAATAAAACAATTATTTGGGTTTGCATATTATCATTTTTAGCTATTTTAATTGCTATTTATGTTTCTTATATAATTGATAAAACTATTAAGAAGTACACTAATACTATTATAAACTATAAAGATAAGAAAAGAAAACAAGAGCAATTATTAATCCACCAAAGTAAAATGGCTGCAATGGGAGAAATGCTAGGTAATATAGCACACCAATGGAGACAACCTTTATCAATAATATCTACTTCTGCAACAGGATGTAAACTTCAAAATGAGGCTGGCTTATCAAATATTAATAATATAAATGAGCATTTTGAAAGAATTAATGAGACAACACAATATCTCTCTGAAACTATAAATGATTTTACAAGTTTTTTTAACTCAAGTAATACAAGTGTTAGTAAGTTTAATATTTCTGATACTTTTGATAAAACATTAAATATTATAAAATCTCAATTTACTGAAAAGGATATTGAGATAATACAAGATATTAATTATATAGAATTATTATCAATGGAAAATGAAATAATACAGGTTTTAATTAATATTTTAAATAATTCAAGAGATGCTTTAATGAAATTAGAGAATCAAAGAAGGTTGATTTTTATAAATATCTATAAAAAAAATAAGAAGTTAATTATTGAAATTAAAGATAATGCAAAAGGAATTCCAGAAAATATAATAGATAGGATATTTGAGCCATATTTTACAACAAAACACAGATCTCAAGGTACGGGTATTGGTTTATATATGAGTCAAGAGATTATTAAAACCCATTTAAATGGAGTAATAAGTGTTGAAAATGAAACTTATGAATATGAAAATGTTAAATATACAGGAGCAAAATTTATTATAAAGATTGCTTTGTAAAGATAGTTATTAGTGCGATAAGTTATCAAGATATAAAAAGATGATTTAAAATTAAAACATCTTTTTAATAAATCGCTATATTAATCTCTTTTTTACAATTTTTCTTAATTAAGATACCTTCGAGAGCCTCTAGTTTTCCCTTTTCTCTAGAGATATTATTTTCATAATCTTTTTTTAATTTAAATATAGAACTTAGGCCAGCAGTTATAAAATCAGAATTTACCTTTGAATCTTGTTTTTTATATAACTCATGTAAAGAATATCGTTTTATCATTTTTATCTCAGTATTAATAGCTTTACAGTTCCATTCTGAATAATTGTTAAGAGAATAGTAAGATGCTGGAATATTTTCTGGTCTTTTGGCACATCCTATTAAAAAAGTCAAAAAGAGTATTGCTAAAAATATACTTTTAAAGAAATTTAATGTCATTTTAAATCCTAATTTAAAACAGGCATGCATTTTTTTATTACTAATGCAGTTTCAATTGCTTCAACTTTTCCTTTTAGATTAGCTACGGATCCCGCTTTATCACCAAAAATGCTACTTTGAGGAATTAGTGTTAGAAAAACAGTGAAAACATCTAAATTACTCTTTGTATTTTGTTCAATGCTAACTTGGTTTAATTGAAATCTTGCTTCAGAAAGATTACTCATTAAGGCGTTACAAGATTGATTCATATATTTTTCATATGCTACATAAGATGCAGAAATACTCTCTGGCCTTTTAGCACAACCAATAAGCAAATAACTCAGTATTAAAGCAAATACGACATTTTTAAACATCATTTGTCCTTGTTTTAATTTAATGATTGTATCATATAATAAAAATTATTATATAAAGATAATGTAATTTAATATTTGTTGCAAATTTATATTGGACATGTAAAATTATTTGAATAATTAATGTAATTATTCTAAAAAAAATTTTTGAAAGTATTGAATTGGTGGGTTTTGTTGGAGTACTTTAGATTAACCAAAGTACTCTTCTCCAGGTACCCAAACACACCAGAAAAAGAGGTGCCTTGCTATGTTCCCATCCTGGGGCATTGTCTCTTAGAATGATTGTAAGGGGCTAAAGAAGAGCATAAAAAATATCTAAATATTCTTTGTGCTTCTCTTTTAAGGAAGGAATTATATCTAAGGAAACTTAAATTTAATATAAAACCTTTCTTGACATAAGATTTTAAAAGAGTATACTGCCAGCCTTATTTCAAAAAAAGAGTTTATAATGTCAAAAAGTTTTAATTTAATAGGTATTTTTTCATTAATTTTTGCAATGTTTATTTGGGCTAGTTCATTTATTGCATTAAAATCTGCAATGGTTGATTTAGGTGAATATACAGTGATTTTTCTAAGGATGTTTTCTGCTTCATTGTGTTTTTTATATTTTATAAAAGGTTTTTTAAAATACGATTTTTCTAGAAAAGATATTAAATTTATACTTCTATTAGCAGTATTTGAACCTTGTTTATATTTTATTTTTGAAGCAAAGGCTTTATTATATACTTCAGCTTCACAAGCTGGGATGATTACTTCTTTAATGCCTTTAATTACTGCAATGGCTGCAGGATATTTTTTAAAAGAGATTATCTCAAAACAACTTATCTTTGGTTCTCTTATTGCTATGATTGGTGCTGTTTGGTTAAGTGTACAGGCAACGACTAGTGTAAGTGCTCCTAATCCAATGCTTGGAAACTTTTTAGAACTTTGTGCAATGTTTTGTGGTGCAGGATATACTATTGTTGCAAGATATTTAACAGAAAAATACTCAGCACTTTTTATAACAGCAATTCAAGCATTTATAGGAGCAGTTTTTTTCTTTCCTTTTTTTCTTTATGAAAATATTACAAGAGAGATGAATTTTACTTTTGAAGCTATGTCTTGGGTATTATATTTAGGTGTAGTTGTAACATTGGGTGGATATGGCTTATATAATTTTGCACTTACAAAAATTGAAGCTTCAAAAGCAGCTATGTTTATAAATCTTATTCCTGTATTTACTCTAATTTTAGCTTTCTTAATACTAGGAGAACAATTATCTTCTCAAGGTTTGATTGCAAGTGCTACAATTCTTATTGGTGTTGCTTTATCTCAAGTTTCTATAAAAAAATTAAAAAGAAAAAAGAAAACAATTTAGTTTGGTTTATTTAACACTTTTTTTCTCAGCTTTAATATCAGCAACACTTTTTCCATTAGGAAGTGAAGCTTTATTAATTTATAATATTAATGAAGGTTATAACCTTTATTTACTTCTTTTATTTGCAAGTTTAGGAAATGTTTTAGGTTCTGTAATTAACTATTTTCTTGGATTAAAAGGGGAAGAGTTTTTAATTAGAAAGAAATATTTAAAAGAAAAAAAGATAGAAAAATATAAATCTTTTTTTAATAAATATGGAGCCTATACGCTTTTACTTTCATGGGCTCCAATAATTGGTGACCCTATAACTTTTATTGCTGGTATTTTAAAATATGACTTGAAAAAATTTCTTCTTTTAGTTACTATTGCAAAATTTGGAAGATACTTATTTTTAGCATTTTTAGTTCTTTAAAATAATAAAATACATTCTCTATTTACTTTTGGTTAAAGTAGCTCATTTATAATATCAAAAACTATTATAAAGGGAAATGATGAAAAAACTAGGGATAATTACTTCAATTGCAGCTTTTACAGCTTTTAATTTAAGTGCAGCAGATTTAAGCGCTACATTTGTGGATGATATTTGGAAAAAAAGTGCTGTACCAAATACAGAAGTTTGTAGTAATTTTAATACAAAACCAGGTGCAACACCAAGTATTGCATTAGAAAATATACCTGATAATGCTACAAAAATTGTATTAAAATTTAGTGATGAAACTTTTAAAGGTATGAGAGATGGTGGACATGGAGTAATTGCATACACAATTGCAAAAAATAGTAAAGCTCTTACAATTCCTTCAGTTAAAGGAGAAACATTTGATTTACCAAAAGGTTTTTCAAGTGAAATTGCTCATAGGGCAGAAAAATTTGGTAAAACGCCAGGTGCTTATTTAGCTCCTTGTTCAGGTGGAAAAGGAAATACTTATAGTGTTTTAATTAAAGCTATGGATGGTGATAAAATTTTAGATGCAACTAGTTTAACCCTAGGTACATTCTAAAACTCTATAAAATACTAGAAGAATAAAATTCTTCTAGTAAAAATTTAACGTTTTTTAGGTCCACCTTCAGGCATACAAACAAAATATTTCTCATCAGGAGTATTTTGACATGTTCCTGTTAAATCGCCTCTTGGAGTACTCATTGTACATTCAGAACCATCTTCTTGACCTACACAAATTTCAATAGCCTCTTTTGGAGGTTCACCACTTGGCCCACCTCTTTCTTGTGCATAAGATACATTTATTAATGCAGTTGTTGCACAAAATGTAAATATAGCTTTTTTAGCCATTTTAAATACTTTCTCTTTTTTCATTTCTCTTCCTTCTTTTGTATGAAGAAATTTTATATTATTTAATTAAATTCTGTTTTAATACAAAGTAAATAGAAGTTAATAAATAAAATATGAAAAGAGTAAAATTATAGTAAAGAGTTTAGTTTGTCTGTTATACTTTGTTTATTTGCAGCCCCACCAATCATTTGGTCAACAACTTCACCATCTTTCATAAATAAAATTGTTGGTACAGATCTTACACCATTTTTAACAGTTAAGTCTTGTTGCTCATCTGAATTTACTTTACAAATTTTTGCTTTTCCATCAAAATCTTCTGCTATTTGATCAATTGTTGGAGATAACATTCTACAAGGTCCACACCAAGGAGCCCAGAAGTCAACTAAAGCAACACCTTCTTTTACAGTTTCATCATAATTTTCATTTGTTAATTCTATATATTTACTCATTTTTTTTGTCCTTAAAATGGTCCCTATTTTAAGGGACCTTAATTTATGACTTCTTTTAACAGCAGAAATTAATCTCGCTTAAAGAAGCAAATCCTAAAGAGAGCTATTTCTAACTCTTCTTATCCTAGATATTCAATAATATCAACAGCTGCAGTAGCACCATCACCTGCTGCACATACAACTTGTTTAGCTGCATCTATTCTTACATCACCTGCTGCATATAATCCTGGAACGTTTGTTCTCATTTTTAAATCAACAATCATTTCACCTTGTTCATTTGTATCACAAAGGAAAGTTCCATCTTCTTGTTTTAATGGATCATTTAATACATTTCGCCCTACAAATACAAATACACCAGGAACTGGTAAATCTCTAATTGTTCCATCAATTTTTGATTTAACTTTTAGACCTGTAACACCCATATTATCACCATAAACTTCTTCAACATCAACATTTGTTATTTCTTCAATATTTTCACGAGCTTTCATATGCTCTATTGTTGAAGGTGCGGCTCTATATGTATCTCTTCTATGTACAATATATACTTTTGAACATATTTTTGAAAGATAAACTGCTTCTTCTAAAGCAGAGTCTCCCCCTCCAATAAGTGCTACTTCTTTGCCTTTATAGAAAAAACCATCACAAGTTGCACAAGTAGAAATACCACGTCCGAAGAATTTATCTTCTCCTGTAAAACCAGCACGTCTAGGAACTGAACCTGTTGCTAATAATACAGATTTAGCTTCTTGTTTATTACCATCTGCAGTTTCAATTGTGAAAATATCATTTTCTTTTGTTACGTTCATAACTTGGTTCATTTCATGTTTTAAACCAAATTTCATTGCTTGTTCAGGCCAGTTTTGCATTAATTCCATTCCTGACATGATATTACCTTGTCCAGGATAGTTTTCAATTTCGCTACTTCCTGTTATTTGACCACCAGGCATTCCCATTTCAAACATTGTAACGTTTTTTAAACCACCTCTAGTTGCGTATAAACCAGCTGTAAGTCCAGCAGGTCCTCCACCAATAATTGCTAAATCTAACATGTGTATTTCCTTTTTAAAAGAAGACAAGGTTTAAAACCTTGTCTTTAAAATTTTAATTTATTGTTTAAAATATTTTTTATAAATTATCTGCATTTTTACTTAAGTATTCAGCTACACCTTCAGTTGTATCTTTCATACCTTCATCACCTTTTGCCCAACCTGCAGGACAAACTTCACCATGTTCATTTGTAAAAATCATAGTATCTACCATTCTAATCATCTCATCAATATTTCTTCCAAGTGGTAAGTCATTGATAACTGCATGTCTAACTGTTCCATCTTTGTCAATCAAAAATGAACCTCTTAATGCAACTTCTTCATTAAATAGAACATCATAATCACGTGCTATTTGTTTTGATAAATCTGCTACCATTGGGAATTCAACCCTTCCAATTCCACCATTATTAACATCAGTTTCTCTCCAAGCAAAGTGAGCAAATTGAGAATCAATTGAACAACCTATAACTTGAATACCTCTTTCTTCAAAATCTTTAACTCTTTTTGAAAATGCAATGATTTCTGAAGGACATACAAATGTAAAGTCTAAAGGCCAGAAAAATAATACTGCACCTTTTTCACCAATATTTTCATATAAATTAAAATCTTCTACGATTTGACCATCTGCTAATACAGCTGTTGCTGTGAAATCTGGAGCTTTGTTTGTTACTAACATTTTATACCTTTTTTTGTTTATTTATTTTTTATGTTGGAATTATAATGGAATAAGTTTAAAGTATTATTAATAATTTATATTAAAGGAGAATAATTATCCTTTAATATATTATCCTAATAATATTTTATGCTTTAGCCCAAGTACCAAAGGCCTGTTTTTCGAACTTCATCTTGTTTTTTTTACTTTTATAGATATTTATCCATACCTGCCAATTTTTATTATCAAGTTTTGGATAATCTAATCTATAATGACTACAACGGCTCTCTTTTCTCATTAAAGAGGCTTTTAACTTCATTTCTGCACTTATAATCATATTTTTTGTTTCATGAGCAAGTCTTAACTCATGCATATCAGAAGCTTTAAGATTTGGAATATGTGTATCTCTTAACTCTTCTACATATGCTAAGGCACCTTTTAGCATATTCTCTTTTTTAATATATAAAACAAAATTTGGAATCATTATTCCTTGTAAAGTTTGTGTTACCCATGCAGGAGAGTAGCCTGCTTTTTTATTTAATGGTGCTAAAATCTCTTCTTTTATTTTTGCAATTTTTTTATCAGATATTTTTGGCATATCAATAGTTTTTGAATATTTCGCGGCTTCCTCTCCTGCAACAGCACCTTGAACAGCAGAACCTGCAAGAGAAGAGCCAATTTGAGTATAAATACCACCTGACATATATGAACCTAAAGCATCACCTGCTGCGTAGAGGCCTTTTATTGTTGATTCGCACTTCTCATTTATTGGAACTAATCCTTCTGATTTATGAATTGCTAAACCTGCACTAGAACCACCAATAGGCGAATCACTCATTCCAGGAGGTCTTTTCCCCTCAAATCCTTCCCCATCTGGAGGAGGTCCTCTTCTTTCACCCTCTTTATCATTAGAACCAGGACGAGCTCTTGGGCCTTCATTCCTAGAAAACTCTTCAGGTGTATATGGACCACCTTCTATTATTTTTGAATTATCTTCCTCTGCTGGTTTCATTCCAGGAGGTCCCATTTTAATACTATTACCACTTGCATAAGCCATGTAATTTAAGTCTACACCTAAGTCATGATGCACTTCTATTTTTGTAGTTGAAGGAGTTTCTTCAAACATTCCATGCCAATTACCAAAAGAGTCTGCAGAATTTTTAGAACTTCCTGGATGTCCATCATTCCACTCTTTCCCTGTTACTTTTGCTCCAATATTATAAGCCATAATAGTTCCATCATGTGTTAAGTCATGAATTGGAAAACCGTTTGGTTTAAAACCTCCAGCTCCTGTACATAAGACTACACTTTTTGCTTTAAATGTATAAACTTTTTCATCATCTAAAGAAAACCCCATAGCTCCTGCTATTTTTCCATCTTCTTTTATAAGATTAGTTATCATAATTCTTTCAAGCAAAGGAACTTTTCTTTCATTAATTGGTTTCATAAAGGAGTTATAACATAAAGGAGAATCAAAAAATCCCCAAGATTTAAGCTCTTGAACTCTATCATAAGAGTTTAAAGCTAATTGTTTTGTAAAGTGTTTATTACTCGTTCCTAATGCTGATCTAGATACTTTTTCTACAAATTCATCAACATTAAGTTTTTCTTTATCTTTTTCATATGAAAAAACACCTTTTGCAAAAGGTGTTTGACCAGAAGTTCCTAGTCTTCCTTTTGAAACCATCATTACTTTAGCTCCTGCATCGCTAGCTTTGACTGCAGCAAAAAGTCCAGCCATTCCACCTCCAATTACAAGTACATCAACTTCATTATTGGTGTTTTGAATATCTTTTACATCTACTGTTACTATATTTTCTGCCCATCCTAAAGATGAACTTAGACCTGCTAAGGAAATTGCTCCTAATGTACTACCTACAACTCCTGCAGATAGTCCTAAAAAATCTCTTCTTGAAATTTCGTTTTCATGATTATTTTCATTCATTACATTGTTCCTTTTTTCTCTTTAGAGATTTTTTTATTATTAAAAAAATAAGACTTCAATAAAAGTGCAGAAGCTATTGAAGCAATTAAGATTATTAAGCCTGTCATTGCTAATGACATATGCCTTCCCATATCAATTGCATGCCAAGATGCAAATAATATAAAGGCTAAAGACAAAATTCCATGGAGAATTTTCCATGATTTATAGCTCATATTTAGTTTTTCTCTAAACATTGATGTTAATCCTAAAGCTAACATCAAAATCCATCCTATGATTCCTAAAATGATACCTAAGCTATCAAATCCACTTATCATTGTAATAAAAGATTCAAAAGGATCAGACCCTACTTCAAAAAATCTTGGAACTATTATTAAAATTGGATGAATAAGTAAAATTGGCAAAACTGTATAACCTATAACTTTATGTATTTTTATAATTTTTGCAATTTTAAAAATCTCTTTTACTCCTTCATTTATTCTTGCTAAATAAAATTGTCCAAAAACAATAAACAGTGCAAGTATAGTAATAATTGAAATGACATCTTTTAAAAGTGTTCTTTTGGGAGTTTCTCCTAAAATAAAAAATGTAATAGGTAGAAAAACAAAAAATACGCATGCTAAAAATATATTTAAGAATTTATTATTTGAATTCATAATCAACCCCATGACACAATTACAGGAATTGATTTCTCAGATGTGATTGTAATTGCATCTACGGGACAATAAAGTCTACATAAATGACAGATTTGACAATCTTCTACATATTTTATTTCTGCTTTGTCTGTTTTTTTGTTCATGCGAATTACATCTGTAGGACAAACTTTTACGCAAGTTTCACACCCAATGCATCCACTTATATTTGATATCGCCATTTTAAACTCCAAAATAGAAAATATATTAAGTTACATTTTCTTGTTATCTTGAAATTATAAAATTTATCTTTAAATAAGGGTTCAATTAGAAGTAAATGAAAGTAAATAAATAAAATTATGTAAAATAAAAGATGCTAGAAAGAGTTATAAAAGAATTTTAAATATATTATGATTTTCTTTATACTCATAGTCTAAATTCATATTATGCATTTTTAAGATTTCATGCACAATATAAAGACCTAATCCCATTCCATGATTTTTTGATTTTGTTTCATTATGATATGCTTTAAAATACTCATTTAGAGGTTTTTGAAGTTTATCTCCCTTTGAAATAATTAATATAGAATCTTGATTTACTTCAATTTCTACTTTTTTATCTATAGAGTATTTTATTCCATTATCTAGTAGGTTTTTTACAGCTAAGGAAAAAAGGTCTAAGTCTGCTTCTATATTTTTATTTGAAGAAATTTTAGAGTTAATTTCATTTTTTGCATTATCTAACATCATCATATCAATTGCTTTATCAATAATCATATTTATTGTTAATGGATATTTATGTATAGAATAATTTTGAGAAACAATCTCTTCAATTCTAGAGAAGTCATTAATTTGAAGATTTAATTTATTAAAGATATTTATCATTCTATCTTTTTGTTTTTCATTATCAATTAATTCACTTACAATTCTTCCTTTTGCAATTGGAGTTTTGAGTTCATGCATTATAGTTCTTAAAAATAGTTGTCTAGAATTAAGTAATAAGGAGATTTTCTTTACAGCATTGTCAAACTCATTAGCAAGATCTGCAATTTCATCTTTATTATTACTTTTACAAGATATATCTAAATTACCTGTAGAAAACTCTTTTATCTCTTCTTTTAACTTTTTTAGAGGTTTTAAGGAGTTAATTATCCATAAAAAACTTAAAATAAATATTATGAAAATAATAAAGAGTATTACAAAACCATAATAGTTTAAAGAGTAAGTATCTAAATCACGAGCCAATATTCTAAATTCTCGAGTATGAATATTTAAATAAAAACTATCTTGATGTTTGATAATTTCAAAACCAGGACCTGTTGAAATTGCATTATTGTTTTCAATTATTATTTCAGGTCTTTCTATTAATTTGAAGTTTAGTCTTTCTAAATATCTAACAATTTCTTCAGGAGCTAATCTATTTTCATGAATATGCTTAGTAATTTTTATATAATTAGTATTTAATTGTTTATTTAATTGGTTCTCTTCATAATTATAATATGCAAGAAACAAAGCTAAAAATAGAAAAATAGATATAAAAAATATAAATCTTATTTTTGTAATTATTGAGTTAAAATTCATTGTGAAAGCTTATATCCTAATCCACGAATTGAGTGCAAATATTTTGGATTTTTTGGATCATCTTTTAATTTTGTTCTTAATCTTCCTATTATCACATCTAAACTTTTACTATAACTATCACTTAAACTAGATGATTCATTTACTATTTGTTCTCTTGAAACAATACCATTTTTATTGTTTAGTAATGAAGCTAATACTTCATATTCTGCATGAGTTAGAGATAATAATTCATTATCAAATGAAATTTGCATTTTTGATTTTTCATGTTTAAAAAGAGTATCTTCTTCAATATTTTTATTAGTTTTTTTTGATCTTCTTAATAAACTTTGAATAACAGCATACATCTCTTTAGGATCATAAGGTTTTGGAAGATAATAATCTGCTCCTATTTGAAGCCCCATAATTTTATCAGTAACATCACTTCTAGCACTTGAAATTATAATTGGAATATCATACTCTTTAGAAATTTTTTCACAAACATCTAAGCCATCCATTCCAGGAAGTGTTAAATCTAAAATTAAGATATCAAAATTCTTAACTCCTGCACTAAGACCTAAAAAAGGGTCTTCGTAATTTGTTATTTTAATATTATATTTTTCTAAATACTCTCCTAAAAACTCTGAAAATTCTGGATCATCTTCGATCATTAAAATATTTATCATAAGGTTAAACTCCTCTTTCGTATATTTTTAGTTAAACTAATTTTCATTTTATAGATTTATTTTAAATATAAATTCAATTAAAGTAAATGAAAGTAAATAAATTTTTGATTTACAATTATACTGAAATACTTGGGGCAAAAGCTTTTGTACTAATATTTACTTTTTGCCCAATACTTAGATTCTTAATCTCCTCATCACTTATAACTACTTCTACTAATTGTTGACCAATTGAGATTATTGCAATATAAATAACATCTACTTTTTTTATATCCAATAGTTCACCTTCAAAGGAAAACTTTGCACTACCTTGTGTTTTTAGTAAGATCTCTTTAGGGCTTCCATCATTTATAACTTTTCCATGATTTAAAACTATAACACGTGAGCTTAATCTATATATTTCACTTGGGTCATGACTTACCATTATAGTTGTAGTATTAAACTCTTTATGCAAAGTCAATATCTCATTTTGAAGCTTAGTTCTCATATTTGGATCAAGTGCAGATAAAGGTTCATCCATAAGTAATAGTTTTGGTCTATTCATTAAAGCACGACATAAAGAAACTCTTTGTTTTTGTCCTCCACTTAAACTATTTGGCATTCTATTTGAAAGCTCACTAAGCTCTGTAATTTCTAATAAATGTTTAGCAAGAGCTTTATCCTTATTTACATATAAGAGATTTTGTAATACATTCATATTTGCAAATAAAGCATAATCTTGAAATACAAAACCTATTTTTCTTTTTTGTGATGCGAGTGTAAATTTATCATCGAGCCAAACTTCATCTTCTATTGTGATATTTCCTTTTGCTTCCTCTAAACCTGCTAAAATCCTAAGTAGAGTTGTTTTACCACTTCCACTAAGACCAGATAAAGCAACAAAATCACCTTTTTTGATTTCTAAATCTACATCTAGATTCATATTTCCATTTGAACCATGAAGTTCTTTTTTTATATTTATATTTATCATAAAAAGCTCTTTTTTTGTTTTTGATTAAAGATATATACGCTAAGAAGTACAATAAAGCTAATAATTACCATAATAGCACTATAAATATGAGCTGCTTCATAATCTAAAATTTCCACAAATTCATAAATTGCCACTGAAGCTACTTTTGTTTCTCCAGGAATGCTCCCTCCTACCATTAATACAACTCCAAATTCACCTACTGTATGGGCAAAGGTTACAATTATAGCTGTAAGAAGGGCTGGTTTTATATTTGGAAGAGCTACTTTTAAAATAGTGGTAATTTTACTTTTCCCACTTATATAACTAGCTTCTAACATATTTTTATTTAGGCTTTCAAAGCCACTTTGTAAGGGTTGAACCATAAAAGGTAATGAATAAAAACAAGAAGCAATTACAAGTCCTGAAAAATTAAATACTAATTTTATATTAAAAACTTCTTCAAAAAATATTCCAATAGGAGAGTTTTGAGATAA
The DNA here is from genome assembly GCA_041583235.1 of Halarcobacter sp. Classification (GTDB taxonomy): domain Bacteria; phylum Campylobacterota; class Campylobacteria; order Campylobacterales; family Arcobacteraceae; genus Halarcobacter. The sequence continues at coordinate 152 of JBFHGG010000009.1, read as the reverse complement.
GGCTACAAGTATATAAAAACCTAAAACAGAAGGAGGTAAAACAATAGGTAAAGCGGTTAAGGCCTCTAAAATAGGTTTAATTTTTGATTTTGTTTGAGATAAATACCATGAAAGAGGTATACTAATAATAAATAAGATTAAGGTAGTTAATC
>JBFHGG010000008.1:0-50108 GCA_041583235.1 Halarcobacter sp. | reverse complement strand
TCCCGCACTACTTAGATAACATTATTTTATCTAATAATATTTAAATTAAACATTAAATTGTATGCATCTTAGCAAGTTTTATACACTCTTCTATAGAAGTCTTTGGGCTAATTTCATATTTAATATCTTTAGGCATATATTTTCCCGTTGTTTTACCTATTACAATAGCTTTATAGGAATCTTTCCAAATATATTTTTTAAAAAAACAGTTAATGCTTGAAGGTGAGGTAAAAATTATTATTGAGTTATTCTCAATTTCTTTATTTAAATTATCATTACAAACTGTTTTATAGCTAATAAGTTCATCAATATCTATACTATCTTTTCTTAACTCTTTTAATAAATTTGAAACAACTTTTAATGCTCTAATATAGATGACTTTTTTATTTTTAAGCAAGGGTAGAATCTCTTTTGCGAAATCATCACCATGACCACTAGAACCAATAAACTCTAGTATGCCACCCTCTTTCTTAATTACATCAGCAGTTTTAGGTGCAATTGCAAAACATGGTATACTTTTCCAAGTATTATTAAAACTATTTAATGAATAAATAGCATTTTTTGATGTTATTATTAACGCATCATATAAAGATAAATCAACAGAAGAAGGAACATACTCTATTTTAAAAACTTCTAAATTCTCTACATCTTTATATTTTTTATTGCTTAATAAATATATTTTTTTCATTATTTAGTATTCACTTCTTTATATTCTTTTTTTGAATAAAATTAACTGCTTCATCAATTTTATTATAAATCTTTGTATTTTCAAATACTCTATTATAATCTACACTTGTAATTTTTCTTTTATGAACATATTTTAAAAGAAGAATAACTTTGATATTTTTTTCTTCTAATTTATTAATAATCTCTTCTATCATAAAAATTGCAGAAATATCTAAAAAAGAGACTTTTAAACAATCTAATATAATAAATTTAGTTGTAGGTTTTATTTTATCTATTTTTCTATCTAAAACTGAAGCAGTCCCAAAAAATAGTGAACCATCAATTTTTAGAATTTCTGTTATATTATTTTCTAAATCAATATCAAAATTTATTTTATTTGAAACCTTGCTTGTTTGCATTCTTGTTTTTCTAGATATATTATAAATAGCTAAAATGGAAGCAAAAGTAATGCCTGCTCCAACAGCCATAATCAAATCTACAAAAATAGTTAATAAAAAGACTGTAATCATAATTAATAAGTCATGTTTAGAAACTTTTCCTAAGATATTTAAAAATTTGTAATCTAAGATATCAAAACCAACTTTTATTAAAATACCTGATAATACAGATAATGGAATTTGTGAAGCTAAGGGAGATAAAAACAGAACTATAACTAAAAGCATTAAAGAATGAACCATACCAGAAATCCTTGTACTCCCTCCACTTTTTATATTTATCACTGTTCTCATGGTAGCACCCGCTCCAGGTACTGCTCCAACAAAAGAGCATAAGGCATTACCAATACCCTGTCCTATTAATTCTTTATTTGGTTTATGTTTTGTTTTTGTCATTGAATCTGCAACCAAAGAGGTTAAAAGTGTATCAATTGCGCCTAATAATGCTAAGGTAATAGCTAAAGAAATAATAGTATCAAGTTTTAATATATCAAAATTAATAGGTAAATGAAAGTCTGGAAATCCCATTGGAATTTCACCAATTACAGGAACATCAAAATGCATAAACATTGTAAAATAAGTTACAAAAACTAAAGCAATAAGAGCAGGAGGAATATATTTAGATACAATTTTTGGAGTCATAAACATAATACCTAAAGTAATATAAGCTAAAATCAAAGATTGATCATTTGCTAAATGCAAGGTATTTGGAAGTTCAATAATAGTTTGAATAACTGAACCATATGAAGCAACACCTAAAAATGGATTAATTTGTAAAATAATGATAATAACACCAATTCCACTCATAAAGCCTGAGATTACAGGATAAGGTATATACTTAACCCACTTCCCTATTTTTACAAGTCCTAAAGAGATTTGTATTAAACCAGAAAGAAAGATAACAGTAATTACAGATTGAAAATCATTTTGAAAAGTTACAATAGCAGCTGCAGTAATTACAGTCATTGGTCCTGTTGGACCTGAAATTTGAGTAGAAGTTCCTCCAAATAAAGAGGCAAAAAAGCCTAAGATAATTGCGCCATATAAACCAGCTGTGGCTCCAGCTCCACTTGCAACTCCAAAAGCTAATGCTAAAGGTAAAGCAACGACTGCAGCTGTAACACCACCAAATATATCATTTTTTATGGTATTTGCACTTATCAAAAGATTTTCCTCCTAATATTATAAAATTAAATAACTTCTATATCTTCCTCTTTTTCTTCTCTTTCACCTTTTCCACGTGCCACTACATGTATTGGTGTTCCTTCAAAGTTAATATTATTTCGTAGGAAGTTTATCAAATATCTTTTGTAGGAGAAGTGTAAAAGTCTTGGTTTATTCATAATTAATGCAATTCTTGGAGGTTTTGTTTCAAATTGAGTTGTATAATAAATTCTTAAGAATGCTCCATTTGGACTTGGAAGAGAATGTCTCATAACTGCAGTTTCAATTGTTTTATTTAAGATTGATGTAGAAATTCTTTGAGCATAATTTTCATAAATCTCAACTAATTTATCTTTTAATCTATCTATACTTCTTCCTGTTTTAGCAGATACTGCAATTACAGGTGCATAATATAAAAATTTAAATTTTGATCTTATTTTTTCTTCAACTTCTTTAAAGTCATCTCTATTAATATCCCATTTATTTAAAACGATTATTGTCCCAAGACCATATTCATCTACAAGTCCTGCAATCTTTTCATCTAAATCTACTAATTCTTCAGAAGCATCTAAAACTAGTAATGCAAGATTTGCTTTTTCAAGCATCTCTTTTGTTCTATTTAAGGCAAACTTTTCTATTCCTTCTATTCTTCCTCGTCTTCTAAGTCCTGCTGTATCAACAAAAGTAATACTTTTGTCTTTATAATCAAAGGTTTCATCAACAGGGTCAATTGTTGTACCTGCAATTGGCGAAACAACTGAACGTTCTTCTCCAACAAGAGCATTTAAAATAGAAGATTTTCCTACATTAACTCGTCCAATAATTGCTACTTTAATTTTTCCATCATCTTCTTCTATTAAATCATTAATATCTTCAATAGGATTTAAAAACTCTTCTAATGACTCATCATCATCTTCTTCAATAATTAGTTCAGGTTCTACAATTCTAGGAGGAAGTTGGGCCCAAATCCATTCAAATAAGGATTTAGTTCCTCTATTATGTGAAACAGAAATTCCAAAAAGATTCTCTTCACTTATTCCAAATTCAAAGAACCCCCAAAGTCTTTCATCTTTTTCTTTATCATTATCGATTTTATTAACAACAAGTGCAAGTTTTTTTCCTAAAGCTTGAAGCTCATAAAATAGTTCTTTATCTTTCTCATCAGGTATTTTTTTACCATCAACCATAAAAAGTATTATATCAGCCTCTTTTGCACACTCAACTGCTTTTCTTTTTACATTTGAAAATATTGCATCATTTGTATCATCTATTCCACCTGTATCTAACATAAGTGCATCTTTATCTAATATTTCTACTTCATGCCTTCTAATATCTCTTGTAGTCCCAGCCATATCAGAAACTATAGCAATTCTTTGTTTTGCAATTCTATTAAATAGTGATGATTTACCAACATTTGGTTGACCAATTAGTGCAATTTTTTTAAGTGTGTTATTCATTGAAATTTTTTTCCTATAAAATTAAAAAAGGCATTAGCTAAAAAGCTAATACCTTTACAAAATTTAAAATATACTATTAGTATAATCCAAATTTACCTTCGTCACTTGATTTATATAATACTCTCATATTATCATCTTTGTCATAAAATACTTTGAAAACTGCATCAGAAGCTTTTAATTCTGTTAATGCTTCTTCAATATCAATTGGTTTGTATAAAGATAATCTAACAGGGAAAATTTCAGAATCTAATTTATCTAATTCATTAGCAATTTGATCTTCAATTTCAGCCGAAGCAACTTCAGTAAGTTTAGTAGCTTTATGACCAGTAATCTTATCATGATGTCTTCTTAATACTTTTGAAACTCTATCCACAGCAATATCAATTGCAGAATATAAATCTTTATCTTTTTGTTTTACAACAACAGTGTCTAGGTGGGCAATATTTAAAGTAAATTCAAATGTGAAAGCTTTTCTTCCATTTTTCTCTTCTTGATCAATAATTGCATTTACAGATATAATATCTAAATTATATTTTTTAAAAATCTCGATTGAACTATTAACGTAATCTTTAATAGGTTCAGTTAATTCTATGTGTCTTCCTACAATACTTGTATTCATAACATACTCCTTTTGCTTTAATAATAAATTATTTTAGCATATTAATGATTAATAAATACACAGTGTAGAAAAAAAACTCAAATAAAATCAAAAATTACTTAATTATTCTTTCTTTTTAATCATCAGAATCAATAATAGCTTCTAATGCTGCAAAATCATTTTCCATTGCATCTATTAATACTGTATATTCTGCAAATTGAGTTGACATTGCTGTATATTTATCATCTAAAGCCTCAGATGCTGTGTCATAATCATCATTTAAAGTTTCTAAATAATCATCTAACCTCTCTTGATATGTAGTTATAGTCCCATCAGTACTATCTAATGCATCTAAATAAGTTTTTAAAGCAGTTCCTATTCCTTCTTTTTCAGCATATCCTACAAATAATTCTTTTACATCATCAAAATTATTAGTAAGTGCTTCACTTAATGTTGTACTATCTACTTCCATATACCCATCACTATCAAAAGATAAACCAAAAGCAAAGGCATTCTCTTCTTCATCCAAACCATATGATTCATAAAAATAGTTTTTTATATCACTCATAATTGTTCTTAATGTACTACTATCAGATATGATTGCAGCATCATCTTCATCTCCTGTAACATAAGAATCAACTAAGTCAACTAATTCATTATATAAAGTTGTCATAGATTCTATTGCTGATATAACATAAGAGCTATCTTGTTCAATACTAATTGAAGAATCACCAGTCTCAATTGCAGATATTATTAACCCATTATTCATTGTAAATTTATTTGAAGATAAGTCATAATCAATTCCATCAACAGTGCCTTTGAAATTTTGTGCTGTTAACACATGATTATCTACATTATCAAAACCTAAATCTAAATCTCCACTTTGAGAAATTGTAATAGCATTGGCTAAGCCACTCTCAGCACTTTTTACAACAAATCTACTAGTTTCATCACTAACTTGTTCTAAAGCAACATCTAAATCACTGTAATAACTCATTTCAGTTAATAACTCTTCATAAGTTTTACCTGTAGTTGTAAAATCATAAGTCTCTTCACCTACAGTTATACTTAAAGTACCATCATCCATTGTAGATTCAGTATCATTTATAATATCAGATTGGTAAACATCTTTTGTGGCTAATTGCTCTACAGAAACATTAATAGTCCCTGGATTTAAAGCACTTGTATCAGCTGCATCAAAAACAACAGCATCACCTGAGGTATTTGCACTTACTTCATCAAATACATTAGTATCAGATGTATATAAGTCAAAAGTTTCCATTACTGCAAGAAGTTCTAATATTTTACTTTCAACAGCATCAACTGCTTCAATTTCAGCTTCAGTATCTTCAATTTCTGCTGTAATTGGATCAAGTTGTGATGCACTATCTGCTTCTTTTAATTGATCGATTAAACTTTGATCTAGAGTTACTCCACTACTTGAACTTCCTAAACCTAATATTCCATCTGCCATTTTTTACTCCTTTGAAATGTCTCTACATTTCTTTACATATTTAAAAGTGTTTGTAGCATTTCATCTACTACTGTTATTACTTTTGCATTTGCCTCATAAGCTGCTTGATATTCAATAAGATTTATCATCTCTTCATCACTATCAACTGAAGTTAAATTGCTATAAGTAGTTTCTAATGATTGAACAACTGCTTCTTGAGCATCTAGAAGAAAAGCATTATTTTCAACTTTTGAAGAAACATCAACTCTAAGGGCTTGATAAAAATCACTAAATGATGAGGTAGCACTACTACTTGAATTAATATTAATATCATCTGCCCATTGTATTTGTGCAAGATTTTCTAAATCACTGCTTGTTAAATCATTTATTACTGAAGAATCAAAACTCATATTTGATACTGAATCACCAGAATACAAAGGAGTTGAACTATTTGCATTTACTTGATTTATTAAAGCATTAGCAAAATCATCTAGAGCTTGCATTGTTGAATATATACTAGAACTCTCTTCACTTAAATTCTTAGTTAAAGATTGCAAAGAACCACTTGATAAGTTCACGTCATTATTATAAACAGCTAAATAAGTACTCTCATCCTCCTCTACTATAGATATTTCATGAAGATTTGTTCCATTGAAAATTGTTGTAGCTCCACCAATTTTCAGAGTATAATTATCGTTATCTGTACTAGTTTCAATATCAACAAATGAAGATAACTGCATCTCTAATTGATCTCTTTTATCAAGTAAATCATTTGTTTCGCCATTCTCTTTTATTTGTTCATTTATAAATACAATTTGTTCTAATATTGCATTTACTTCATCAACTTCATCATTTAATTGTGAAGATGTATTTTCTTCTATACTCTCTAAATCGCTATATAAACTTTGCATGCTAGAAGTTAATATTTCAGATTGATTCTCAAAATCCGATTTATAAGTCTCACTACTTGGATTTGAACGTAAGTTTTCTATTGATTGAAAATAATTATTAATTGTAACAGACAAACCACTTGTATCAGTTTCCGAAAAAATTAATTCAATTTGTGATAATAATTCATCTTCACTAGAATAATACTCTTGTTGACTAGTTTGAGAGAGTATTTGATTATACATATATTGATTTGTAGTACGACTAACCCCATCAAAAGATACACCATTTCCGATATTATCTTCTAATGAACTTAGCTCACTTGTCATAGAAACTCTTTTTTTATAACCTTCTGTATTTTCATTTGCAATATTATTTGAAGTGTTTTCTATTGCATATCTTGAAGTAAAAAGTCCAGACTGTGCTGTATATAAAGAATCCATCATGATGAACTCCTTAATATATTCTTATAACACTAGTAAATTCTAAATAGGATAAAGAATCATCTAATATAAATTTTTTGTCAATATTATCAAAACCGATAACTTCATGACAGATCAAATTAATTTTGTTATCGTCAGTAATTTGTAGAGAAGAGACATTAAATTGTTTATTTTCACCATTTTTATTTTTTCTTCCATCTTCAACCACTCTATCTATTACATTAACAAGATTTGTTACTGTTAATCTAATCATTACTTGCTGTAGTGTTCTTAGTTTTTCTTCTAAAACATCAAAACTTGAATCTTTATGATTATTCATAAAATATGTATAACACTCACCTACTTGTGATTGTAAGTTTATTAAATCTACTGGATTTTTCATTTTACTTCCTATGATAAATATTTAACTAGAGATAAGTCATTTACTCTATTTATTGTTGAATACAATGCTGTATAAGTATTCTCCAAAGCTTGAGCTTCAACTGCAAGAGCAGTTAAATCTGCACTTGCATATTCATTTTCTAAAACTGCTAAATTTGTTAATTTTGATTGAACAATACTAGAGTATGTATCAATTGTATTAATTCTTGTTCCTACTAAAGAGTGTGCTGTATTCATTGAATCGTAGGCATCATTGATTTTTTCTATAGAATCAGAAAGTATACTTGAAGCCTCATCACTTGATATTGCATTACCTTGGCTATCTTGTAATCTTAAAGCATCTGTTAATTCATCTAAATCATCAAAAATAGAGTGTTTTACTTCAAAAGTATTACTTGAGGTATTTGACGCTTGTAATGTTCCATCTGAATTTGCAGTAACACTTATTGAACTTGAAGTTATATCACCATTTAAAAAAACTCCATCTTCTATTCCATCATTATTGGAATCCATTAATTTCCATTCATTGCCTTCATCATCAATAATAATTTCATTTGAAGAAAAAGTGAAAGTCTCTGAAATTTCTACACTATTATTTGTATAATAAAAAGCATCAAGGCCATTTACACCTAAAGAAGAGTACTTATTCTTCTCAACATTAACACTCTTAGTTGAATTATCACTTTGATAACTTATCTCTCCCGTGCTTTCATCTTTAACAAAAGATTGTGTACTTGAGTTTGTTCCTGAGAATAAGTATTCTCCATTAGTTTGTGTATTAGAAAGAGAAAATAGAAGATCTTTATAATCTTCAATTTGTGTAGCTATAACTTCTCTTCCCTCATCACTTGTTGTATCTGTATTTGCTTTTATTATTTGAGCAAGTATAGATTCTGTAGTCGTTTTTATTTCAGCTAAGGTACTATCACTTGATGTAGAAAAAGAGCTTGTATAGTCTATTCCTTCTTGAATAGAGGTATAAATACTTGTATCTTTTTGTGTATCTAAAATATAATCAAATCTTAAAGAATCATCACTTCCATTTTGAAGAGCTTCTCCTGTACTTAAGCCATGATTTACTTTTGTATTTCTTTCATTTAAAATATTTAAATTATACATTATAGAATCAATTGAACTAACCATAATAATCTCCTATTAACGTTTTAAGCCAATTAAGGTTGTTAAAATTTCATCAGCTGTTGTAATTGATTTTGCATTTGCTTCAAAAGCTCTTTGAAATACCATTAGATTTACTAAACTCTCACTTAAATCAGCTGTACTTAACTCTAAGGTTTCTGCTTCAATACTAGTTGAGTTTTCATTATTAATTGTATATATTGGATCACCACTTGTATTTGTTTTTGATAATAAATTATCTCCTACTGTTTCAAGACCAATATTATTATTAAATTGTGCGATTGCTACTTGTCCAATAGCATAATCAACACCATCTTGAGTCATAGTAATTACACCATTATCATCAATAGAAATCTCTCCAAAAGCAGAATCTGTTAAGCCTAATGTATCAAGTTTTAATTGCAATGAAGATTGTGATGTTGTTTGATCAATAGTAGAAACTATTTGCATAAACTCAGCTCCAGCACCTGTACTACCACTTAAATCTAAGTTCATCTCTTTTGTATATGTTGCTGTGTCAGAACTATCTGTAAAAGTTATAAGACCAGAGAACTCTTCTCCTGCTTCTTTTGATTCAATAACTAAATTTCCATTTATATTTTTAGCTTCAACTTCTAGTTGTAAATCAGGGTCACTATTTATTTTACTTACTAAATCATCCACCATTGATTCATAATCATCTACAGTAGTAGAATAAGTAGAAGAGACTGTTGTTCCATTTAGAGTGAAACTAACACTATCTCCTGTATCAAATGATATTGCTGTTCCATCGTCATTACTAAATATATCTTCTTCTTCATATACATCTTGTTGATTTCCAGCTACAGCATTTTTTAAAGCTAACATTGCTGATTCTACTGCACCCTCACCTGTTCCTGCAACTGCTTCTGAAATTGTTGTTTCACTACCTGCAGTTTCAATAGTTCCAGATACTTCGTAAATATCACCAATAGTAAAAGATTCTCCAGGAATAATTGATTCAATTTTTATTGTTCCATTTAAAACATCAGAATCATAAGTACTAGCATCACTTGAAGCGTCAATTGTATATGCATTAAGTCCTGTAATATTTGATATTTCATCAGCTAAAGCTTTATATGTTGCAATTCTACTTGCCGCAACATTTTGATCATCACTATCTACAACTCCACTGCCATCTAAATCTAGAGTTGTTAAAGTTTCTGTTGTTGTTGTATCTACAAAATCTTGTGTATATTTATTTCCATTTATATACACATAGATTTGATCTCCTGTACTATTTAGCATACTACTTGTTCCATTAGGAAAATCAATTGTGCTAATTTGTGCAGTTGATGGAGTAGATGTTACATCAGGATCAACAGCGTATGAGGATAATGCACTCGTATAGTTTGAAATAAGTGCTTCTGTATCAGATATTTTTGTAGACATAGTTTTAACCCCAGATCCACTTAATTCTTCAGGGTCACTACTTGCAGTATCTGTATAGTCTGTCATTTTTGCAGCATAGGTTTCTATTTTATTTGAAAATTGTACTATTTGATTTCCAGCTATTTGTGTAAAATCACTTGTAAAAGATGTCCAATTGCTATTTGTAGATGTTACATCACTATCACTATCAAGGGAACTCATTGCCCACCCTTGTACTTCATTTCCAGATGAATCTTGTAAGGTTCCATTATCACCCATTCTAAAATTTCCAGCACGAGTATAATAATCTTCAGATGTTCCTGTTGAACTTGTATCTGAAACTACAAAAAAACCATCTCCATTTAAGGCTAAGTCATATGAAGAGCCTGTAAGATTTAAACTTCCTTGAGTATATTGCTTTTCAGCACTTGTTACAGATGAACCTTTACCAATACTATCTTGATACATTAAATCTGCAAAAGAAACTCTTGAAGATTTGTAACCTACAGTATTAACATTTGCAATATTATTTGATTCATTGTCTAACGCAACTTGCTGAGACGCTAATCCCGAAATTCCTGTCCATAATGCACCTATCATTTTATATCCTTTATGATAAACGTGATTTAACTCACTTGTAGTTAATCATAAAGGATTAGAGTAAATTAGTGGTATTTATTTACCCACATTAAATAATAAATAATAAATAAATAGTAACAATTCTAAATATTAGTATTATTAGTAAATTTTAGTAACACTATTAAATGCTAAAGTTTCTGCTTCACTATTATATGCTGTTGCATTATCTGATGTATATGATAGATTTACTCCATTTTGTGATATTGATGAGCCAACACCACTAGATGAAACAACTAATTGGTAGTTTCCATTACTATTTTGAGCAATTGATGCAGTTACACCATCAATTGAGTTTAAATCATCAGCTAAATCTGCATAAGATTTTCCATATGTTGAAACACTATTTTCAGTTCCATCGCTTGATGTAATTGTAATAGTATCACTTTCATTCTCCGAATTAATTGTATTGCTGGAACTGGAAATTTCATCGAAATAATAAACATCATAATAATCTGTTATTTCATAAGCAGTTAAGCTAATAGAACCATCACTTCTTTCAACTGAAGAGACTTTATATTGAAGCAAGTTTCCATCTGAATCTGTATTACTTGTTTCTACTATATTACCTATTAATGCACTTGAATCTGCTAATGCAGATTGTGCAAAAGAAGTTGATAGTGATTCCATTGATTCTGTTAATGAAATATTAGTTTCTAAAGTTTGTAATGATAATTGATCATCAAGCATCGAACTTGAGTCAACAGGATCTGTTGGATCTTGCATAGAAAGTTCTGTTAACATCAAAGTAAGAAAATCTTCACTTTCTAAAGCATCATTCCCACTTATTGCCGTTGTATAGCTATTTCCATAAGAGTCTGTTGCACTGCTAGTTGTTATTTCACTTATTGTTGACATAGTAATCCTTCAAAAGTTTTCTAAACTTTATCCAGATAAAAAAAATAGAGGGTAATTAAATAGTTATGAAAGTAAACCAATAATAAATGAAAATAACAGTTTATTCATCTTTTAATATTTCAAATTGAATTTTAAAAATATGATAATCTTTTGAATATAGATAAAAAAGCTTATAGCCATGACTTTCTATTATATTATTTGTAATATATAATCCAAGTCCTAGACCTTTATCAATTGATTCATACTCTCTATTAAAAGGTTTTAAATACTCTTCAAAACTCTTTTTTAAAGCTTTTCCTTTATTTTTAATAAGTAAAGAATCTTCTTTTATAAATATTTCTGGTTTTCCATTGGTATTATATTTTAAAGAGTTATCTATTAAGTTTTTCAATGCTATTGCAAAAACTTCATAATCTACAGATATATTTGTTGCATTTGAATAAATATCTACCTTTGATTTATCTATTAGTAAAATATCCAAGGCTTGGTCAAGAAGGTCAATAACTCTATACTCTTTTTTAATTAATATCATTTTACCTGAACTTAATTCCTCAAGTTTTATAAACTCTCCTAATAAATACTCTAATCTTAAAAAAGCTTTTTGTAAAATATCCTTTTTCTTATTATTTTCCAAAGTATCAGAAATAAGTTTCCCTTTTGTAATAGGTGTATTTAATTCATGTAAAATATTTCGTAAAAAGAGTTTTCTAGAGTCATTTAATTCTCTAATTTTATTTATAGCATTATTAAATTCATTAGAAACTTGAGCAATTTCATCATTGCCATCAATTTTAGTATTTATATTTAAATTTCCTTTTGAAAATTTAACAATATCATTTTTTAAATTTATTAGTGGCTTAAGTTTTTTATATAAAAAGTAATAAAACCAAATTAACAAAATATCAATAAAAAGTAGTACAATTAGCCAAAAGTATTTGATTTTTTCAAGCTCTAAATAATCAATTAAAATAATATATTCAAACTCTGCTTTTGGAATATGATTTCTATCTTCAAATCTATGAGGAGGTTTAAGGAATACATACTTCTTATTTTCAAAAATAAAAATATCAATATTTGGATCTTCTTTAAACTCTATATTTTTTCCCAAATCTTCTAAAGTTTTTAGATTAACATCACTAAATTCAGTATAAAACTTTTTAAGTTGCCTATTAATCTCACTTTTATCTAATTTCTTATGCCTAGAATCAAAAATAACTTTTTTTGAATCAAAATATCTTTTCAAATCAAACATTCTATTATTATAATTATCAAATAAAATTTGCATAAGAATAATTATATTAATAATTAAAAATATAATAGTAAAAAATAGTGTTATTTGAAAAAGAAGTGAGTTCTTCTTATTCATTAACCAACTTATAACCTACTCCTCTTATGGATTGAATATATCTTGGTTTTCTTGAGTTTTCTTCAATTTTACTTCTAACACGACCAATTAAAACATCTATACTTTTATAAGTACTTTCATACTTAATTGAATCAACATTTGAAAGCAGTTCTTCTCTTGATATTACAAATCCTGATTTTTTTATTAAATATGCAAGAATATGATACTCTGCATTTGTTAAATCTAAAAACTCTCCATCTTTTAAAATTTCCATTTTTTCTTTATTATGAGTAAAAGTATATTTCTTTTCTAGTTCTTTTTTATTAGAGATATCAAAATTGCAACGTTTTAAAATAGATTTTATTCTTAATATTAGTTCTTGAGTATCATATGGTTTAGGCATAAAATCATCTGCTCCATGAGAAAAACATGCCACTTTATCACCAATATTTGATCTAGCACTAGAGATAATTATAGGGATAGAATACTGTTCTCTTATCATTTTACAAACTTCTATTCCATCAATTTCAGGTAGGGATAAATCAAGTATAATTAAATCATATTTTTTAAGTCTTAGAGCAGAGATGCCTAGTTCGGGAGATTCAAAATTTGTTACTTTAATATTATATTGGTCTAAATATTCCATTAGAATGTATGCTAATTCCGCATCATCCTCAATCATCAATATATTTATCAAGTCTAACTCCTTCATTATTTACTCAATTATAATAAATGAAGGTAAATATAAAGTAACAGAAAAATATTTTAAACCAATATTTCTCTATTACCTTTAGCATTTGGTTCTGATAAAACACCTGTTTTTTCCAGTTGTTCAACTATTGTTGCTGCTCTATTATAACCAATTCTAAGTTTTCTTTGAATATAAGAAATTGATGTTTTTTTATCAACTAATACAACTTCTTTTGCATCTTCAAAAAGTTCATCTAATTCGCCAATTTCATTTGAGTCTGATGATTTTCCATTTGATGAAGTAGAATTTCTATCTTTTACAAAATTCATATCATAAGAAACTTCTCTTTGAGAAATTAAAAATTCAACAACACTTTCAATTTCTGTTTCCATTGACCAAGGAGCATGAATTCTTACAAGTCCTGAAGTCCCTGGAGGTGTAAATAACATATCCCCTCGACCTAATAATGATTCAGCCCCCATTGAATCTAAGATAATCTTAGAATCAACTTTTTGTCCTACTTTATATGAAAGTCTACTTGGAAGATTTGCTTTAATAAGTCCTGTTACAACATCAACAGAAGGTCTTTGTGTTGCTACTATTAAATGTATTCCTGAAGCTCTTGCCATTTGTGCAAGTCTTGCAATTGAAAGTTCTACATCTTTCCCACTTGTCATCATTAAATCTGCTAACTCATCAATAACGACTACAATATAAGGAATTGTAGGATATCCCTCTTTTTTTGCTTTTTCATTATAATTTTCAATATTTTTTGTTTTTGTTTGAGACATTAATGTATAACGTCTTTCCATCTCTGCAACCATATTTGATAAGGCATTAATAGCATCCATAGGTTTTGTTATAACAGGAGTTAAAAGATGTGGAATATCATTATACATTGAAAACTCAAGCATTTTTGGATCTATCATTACAAGTCTAAGATTATCAGGAGAGTTCTTATATAAAAGAGATAAAATCATTGCATTTATTCCAACTGATTTACCTGAACCTGTAGTTCCTGCTATTAAAAGATGTGGAAGTTTTTTTAAGTCTGTAATAAAAGGTTTCCCTACAATATCTTTTCCTAAAACCATTGTTAAAGGTGATTTTGCATTTTTAAAAATATCACTATCTAAAAGCTCTTTTATATAAATAGTTTGAGTCTCTTCATTTGGAACTTCAATACCAACAACATCTTTTCCTGGAATTGGTGCTTGAATTCTAATTGTTTGAGCTTTTAAAGCCATTGCAAGATCATCTTGCAAATTTAAAATCTTCGATACTTTTACATTAGGTGCAGGCTTAAACTCAAAAGTAGTAACAACAGGACCTGTATAGGTTCTTACTACATCCCCTTCAATTTTAAACATTAAAAGTTTTTCTAGTATATCTTCAATTTTTCTATCAATTTGAGCTTCTGAGATTCTTGATTTTTTTTCTTTTGGTGCAGCTTGAAAAAATTTAACTGATGGAAGTTCAAAATCTTTTGGTTTTTCAGTATTTCCTAACTCTATTTCATCTTGAAGTTTTTTATTTTCTTCAAGTTCATCCACTATTAAACCATGAGAAGCATGTTCCTCTTTCTCTTCTAATAATATCTCTATCTCTTCTATACTTTCTTTCTGTATTGTTTCATTATTAACATTATCATTGGCTTGATTTAAGTCTATAATATTTAAATTATCAACTTCAATATTAGTAATATCACTCTCATTTGATTCTTCAATAACAATTTGCGTGACATCACCATCTTCTTTTACTGTAACTTTTTCTTCACTTTTTCTAACTCGTCTATTTTTAGGCTTATTTTCTATTCTTTTTGCTTTATTTGAAGTATCTACTCTTTTAAATTTTGAAACAATTTTTTTTGTATCAATATTTATCTCGCTATCTTCAAATATTATTAAACATGAGATAATAAACCCAATAAGAACAAAAATCCAAAGTCCAGCAAGCCCTATAAAAGGATACATGGAATCTACTATAAAATTCCCTATATTCCCACTATTAATCCCTTTTTCTAGTACTAAAGATTGGAAAGTAAGAAGTGTAATTAATAATAATAAAACAGAAATAAATTTAATTATGAAATCTTTAACTTCAAACTCTTTCTTGAAATTTAAAATATATAATGGATATAAAAATAAAAACAAATAAACATAAGATAAGAAGCCAAAATATTCATGAGAATAGCTTGCAAACATTGAACCTATTTGTCCAACACTTTGTTTATCTGTTACGAAAGTAGCATATTCAAAATAAATTATTATGAAAAGAAAAATTAGTGATAATATTTTTTTAAGTATCTTTTAGCCTTTTATTTTAGTAATTTAGCAATTTTACCTTGAAGTTTTAACCAAGATCTATGTTGCATTAATGGAAATCCTGCCCATTGTTTTTTGGGTTCATCTATTGTTTTAGTAACTCCACCACGTGCTGCAATAGTTGTAAATGCTGCAATTTCTAGATGTCCTGCAGTTGCACTTTGTCCTCCCATTATAACATATTCATTAAGTATAGTTGATCCTGATAAACCAACTTGTCCTGTTAAAATACAACCCTTACCTAATTTACAGTTATGTCCTATATGAACTAAGTTATCAATTCTTACACCATCTGAAATAATAGTTGATTTAAATACAGCTCTATCAACTGCACTATTTGCTCCAATTTCAACATCATTACCAATAACAACATTTCCATTTTGATATATTTTAATATATTTTCCATCTTTTGTATTAGCAAAGCCAAAACCGTCACTTCCAATAACTGTTCCTGCATGAATAATACAATCACTACCAATAATACAATCTCTATAAACAATAACATTAGGATAAATAGTTGTATTGTCAGCAATACTTACATTATCGCCAATAAAAGCACCAGCCATAATAGTACAATTAGAACCAATACTAGAGTTTTTACCCAAATAAACATTTGGCATAATAATAGTATTTTCTCCAATAATAGCTTCATCACCAAGTATTTCAACAGTTTTGGGTGCAAATAGTTTAGATGTATATGCTAGATTTAAATATGGTTCATCACAAACTAAAGCAATAGTATTTTTAGGAACCTTATTTATAAATTCCTTTTTTACTAATACAGCAGCAGCTTTTGTATTTTCTAAATCTTTTACATATTTTTTATTTTCTAAGAAAGTTAATTCATTTTCATTAGCATCTAGAAGAGTATTTAATCCTGAAATTTTAATATTACTATCACATGCAATATCTAAAGATTTTGCTATTTCATTTAATGTCAAGTTTAATCCTTTTTTAAAAAGATAGAAATCCTATGACTTCTATCTTTCCATTGCTACAACACCACTTTTTACAACTTCAAGTGGTTTAAATTTATTCATAATATTTGTGAAGTTTGCGATTCTACTTGGAGCATCAGTTGCAGATATTACAATTGCATCTTCTGTTACATTTTGAATATGTCCATTATAAGCCCTTGCTATTACTTCTATATCACTTAAAGGTTGTTCAATTGGTATTTTAATTAAAACTGTCTCTTTTTCTATTACATTAAGATGTTCGTTAACTCTTAACACAGGAATAAGCTTATTCAATTGTTTTACAATTTGATCTATAACTCTCTTATCTCCAGTTGTTACAATTGTCATTCTAGAATATTCAGTTCCAGTCATTGGGGCAACTGTTAAAGAATCAATATTATATCCACGTGCAGAAAAAAGTCCTACAATTCTTGATAATACATTATGCTCATTTATAACAATTACTGAAACAACTCTTCTTGCATTTTCACTGTCATAATAGTGATTAAAATTATTCATTGTTATCTCCTAAAAGTGTCATTTCATTTAAAGCATGTCCATTTGGAACCATTGGTAATACTATTTCATCTCTTGCAACAACTACATCAATCATTGCAGGTTTTTTCTTTTCAATTGCATCATTTAAAGCTGCATCAAATTCCGCTTTTGATGAAACTCTATATCCAAGTCCTCCAAAAGATTCACATAACATTTTAAAATCTGGTTGCGCTGAAAGGTCAGTTTCTGATAGTCTATTTTCATAAAATAGTGTTTGCCACTGTCTTACCATTCCAAGATAATTGTTATTTAAAATAATATTAATTACAGGCAGATTATACTCAACACAAGTCATTAACTCTTGGATATTCATTAGAATAGAACCATCTCCTGTAAAGTTAATAGAAACTTTATCTTTATTCCCTCGTGCTACTCCCATAGCCCCAGGAAGTCCAAATCCCATAGTTCCTAATCCTCCTGAAGTATTCCATTGTCTTGGAAATGAAAATGGATAAAATTGTGCTGCCCACATTTGATGCTGTCCAACATCTGTTGAAATTATTGCATTTTCACCTAATAATTCTCCAACTCTTTTTATTACCCATTGTGGCTTAATTACAGCATCTGAATCATTAAACTTTAAAGGTTCTTTTTCTTTATAATCTTTTAAAAGTGAAACCCAATTTGTATAGTCGTTAAACTCAATATCTTTACAAGCTTCAATCATGCCTTCAACTGTAACTTTTAAATCCCCAACAATTGGATAATTAGTATGTACTAGTTTTGCAATTGATGCTGGGTCTACATCAACATGAATAACTTTTGCTTTTTTTGCAAATTCATCAAGTCTTCCTGTAACTCTATCATCAAATCTAGCCCCAAGTGAAATAAGTAAATCAGTATCATGAGCAGCCATATTCGCAGAGAATTCACCATGCATACCTAACATTCCCATAAATAATTCATTATCATCACCCATAACACCTCTAGCCATTAATGTTTCAACTACAGGTATATTTGCTTTTTTTGCAAACTCTCTAATTTCATATGCACAGTTTGATAAAATTGCTCCACCACCAACATAAAGCAAGGGTTTTTTAGCTTTTGAAATAGCCTCCATTGCTTTTTTTAATTGTCTTTTATTATATTTTACTGTTGGTTTATATGTTGGAATATTTACCTCTTTAGGATATTCAAAATTTGCAAACTCTGCAGTTATATCTTTAGGAATATCTACATGTACAGGTCCTGGTCTTCCAGTGTTTGCTATATGAAATGCCTCTTTTATAATTCTTGGTAAATCTTCAATTTTATTAACTAAATAATTGTGTTTAGTACAAGGTCTACTAATACCTACTGCATCAATTTCCTGGAAACCATCAGTTCCAATAATTGTTGTAGGAACTTGTCCTGAAATAACAACTAATGGAATTGAATCCATATATGCATCAGCTAAACCAGTTACAGCATTTGTAAAACCTGGCCCACTTGTAACAATTGCAACCCCTACTTTTCCTGTAGACTTTGCATATCCCTCTGCTGCGTGAATTGCCGCTTGCTCATGTCTAGTTAAAATGTGTTGAAAAAAACTCTGTTTATAAATCTCATCATAGACATTCATAATAGCGCCACCAGGGTATCCAAATACTACTTCAACCCCTTCTTCTTTTAATGATTCAGTAACCATTTTTGCGCCATTTATTTTCATTGTCTCTCCCTATTGTAAATTAGTCGGATATTGTACAAAAGTTATTATTAATATGGGTTTAATAAAGCTTTATTAAGTACTATGATTTATATTAAATTAATCTTAAGTTTTGTAAAATATAAAGGTAAATTAATTATATGGAGTATAAAATGGATGTAAATAGTATAAACAACAATGTTTCAACCTTAAACAATATTCCACAACAACAAAGTGATAGAGTAAATTCTAATAGCCAAATAGAAAATAATGATGAGTTCTTAAAGATTTCTATAAATGAATATAATCAAAAAAGAGATGAACTCTCTGCTTCATTACAAAGTTTTAATGAAGGAATTGGTATTTCAAAAACTGCAGAGAATGGCATTGAAAATCAAAAAGAAAATTTAACAAATATAAAAAGTATGCTAGAAAAGCTTCAAGATAATAATTCAGAATCAAGAGATAAAAATGAAATTAAAAATGAAATAAATCAAGAGTTATTAAAATTCAAAGAAGAAGCTTTTCAAACTAACTATAAAAATGAAAATCTAATTGCAATTGATGATTATGAAGAAAATTTAGCAATTACAATATCCACTAAAGAAGCTTATTTCTCAATTGATAAACCAAATACTCCAGAAATTGCTACACAAATTGCACAAACAGTTAGCAAGGCAGATTTAAATAATAATGATTCTTTGCAAGCAACTATTGATCTTGTTGAAAATAGTACAAATCAACTACAAAATTTAGGTGCACAATTTACTGATTTAGGAAATAAATTAGAATCAAGTGCAATTATTTCTATACAAGAGCAAGTTGAACTTTCTAATCAAAATAGAATCAATAAAGAGGTTAATTTTGGAAATGAAGTTTCAGATTTTTCAAAAACTAATGTAAGTGCAAACTCGGGATATTTAGCTGCTTCACAGGCAAATATTGTGCAAGCACAAAGTGTAAGACTTTTATCTTAATTTAAATAAATCACTATCTTAATAGACAGTGATTTATTGCAACACCTTCTCTTAAGCCATCATCTAAAACAATAGATTCTTTTTTTCCAAGAACTTCAAAAATTGCTTTATAAATATAAATTCCAACCTCAATATACTCAACTCTTCCACGACCTACTAATTTTAAAATAGTCTCTTTATTCGCCTCTTTAAAAATATCTAAAGAGTTTTTTATATCCTTTAAATTAACAATTGTTCCATTTACTGCATTTTTATCATAATGAAAAAAGTCTTGTCCTAATTTAATCGCAGCTATTGTAGTTGGTGTTCCTGCAGTTGCTACAAATGTGTACTCTAATAAATTAATTTCTAATTCATCTAAAAAGTTTTTTATTTCTTTTTTCCTAGAATTCAATTCTTCTAAAAGAGCTTCATTTTCAAGATATTTTTGTGTTAATGTAACTATTCCAAAATCAAAGCTATAAGATTCAAATTTTTCATCATTATTAACAATTATTTCAGTAGAACCACCACCAATATCTAATAAAATAAATTTTGTAGAATCTATTTGTTCTCTTTTTAATGCATACTTAACAGCAAGTAAAGTTAATCTAGCTTCTTCTTTTCCATCAATAATCTTAAATTTTGCACCTGTATTTTTTTCAAAGTTTTTTAATACTTCTTCTCTATTATTAGCAAGTCTCATAGCAGCAGTTGTAACACAAACTGCATCACTTGGTTTATAATCAAGTTTTTTTGAGGATTCAAAAATCGCATTTATAACTCTATCTTGTGCCTCTTTTGAAATAAGTCCTGATGTATTTAAGCCATCAGCCATTCCTGTAACTTCATTATATTCGTTTATTATTTCATTATTTAGACAGTCGTAAATTAGGACTCTAAAAGAGTTAGAGCCTAAATCTATTGTTGTAACTTTATTCATATTTTATTACTTGCTTTGTAATTTACGGGTGAGGAATTTTAATTTTTGAGTTAAGCGAAAAACCAATAATAATTGTAGCAATTAATACAATATTTTCATTTATAAAGCCAGTTAACCAAATTAAGTAAACCAACCATAGTAGAATGGCACCAAGAGGTGTAGGAACTCCAGTGAAGTATTTTTCTACTTGTCCCTCTTCTGCATTAATATTAAATTGAATAAGACGTCTTAATCCACAAATAACATAATAAATAAAGGCAAAAGCTACTAAGGGAGTAAAAAGCATTAACTCTTTTCCATCGATTATTGCAAAATAAATAAACATTGTTGGAACAATTACAAAAGATAAAAAATCTGCAAAAGAGTCTAATTGAATACCAAACTCTGTTGAAAGATTATATTTTCTAGCTATTTTCCCATCAACTATGTCAAAAGCACCTGCAATCCATGCAAAAAGTGCTGCAGCAAAAAAACTATCATGTGTTAAAAAATATATTGCTAAAACCCCAGCTGCTATATTAAAAAAAGTTGCGAGATTAGCTAAGTTAAAGTGAGAATTTTTATTAAATAAAAATGTCATTAAATTCCTTCGTTATAAATAGAAAATTGATTTCTACCATTTTGTTTTGATTTATATAAAGATTCATCTGCTATTTTATAAAGTTTATTTGAAGAAACATATGAGTTTGCTTCATAAATAACTGCCCCAATAGAAATAGTTAAGACTTTTGATATTTTACTATTTTTATGCTCAATATTTAATGATTCTATATTTTTATTTACTTCTTTTAAACACTCTTTTAAAATATTTACATCAATATCAAACAAAATAACACCAAATTCTTCTCCCCCAAGTCTAAATACATATTCATACTCTTTATCAAAATAAATTTTAAGATTATTAGCTACTGCTTTAAGAGCTAAATCCCCCATATCATGACCATAAGTATCGTTATATTGTTTGAAAAAATCTATATCAAGCATTATAAATGCTGTTTTCCAATTATTTGAGTTTGAAATAAATGGCATATTATCAAAAATTTTGTCAAAATATTTTCTATTATATAACTTTGTCATAGAATCAGTTATTGAATCTAATTTATACTTTTTGGTTAAGATTTTTAATTGATTATCTTTTTTTATTATTGAATAAATAATTGCAATTATAAAGATAAAAGAGATAAAAACTAAAATAATCATATTATAAAAAAGATAATCTTTCATTTGTTTATACTCTTTTAAAAAAGCTCTTCTTTGTTTATATGCAACTTTTTTTTCATGCTCTTTTAGAAAATCTATTTTTATTAGTAAATCTTTATATTTTGAGATTTTTGATTTATAAGAGAGGGAGTCTTGTACAAAAAAGTTTATATCACTTACTATTTTCCTCTCTTTTAAATTTTTATATGAATTATTATAATATTCCCAATCAGTTTTTATTTCTTTAAAAAATGGATCTCTATTACATTTTTTATAAGTTCTCATACAAGTAATTAGATTTTCATAATTTTCT
Source organism: Halarcobacter sp. (assembly GCA_041583235.1). Taxonomy (GTDB): domain Bacteria; phylum Campylobacterota; class Campylobacteria; order Campylobacterales; family Arcobacteraceae; genus Halarcobacter. Next base: position 27,670 of record JBFHGG010000008.1, on the reverse strand, counting down.
TCAATATTATGAAGTTTTAATACAGGAACATAATTACCAAAATATATATAATCAATTCTATCTTTTAGTTTATCAATTTGAGAATTAAATAATAAACTAGATGCAAGTAAAGAAAAAATAATAATTACGCTAAGAATACCTAATTTAAAGCTAACACTTTTATAAAACTCTTTTTTCATAAGGCATTATAACTGTTAATAATAAAAATAATCATTAACTTAAGCTTAATTATATCTTAATAATTCATTAGATATAATCGCGATTTACTAAAGAAAGGTTATAATTTGTTAAATATAAAAGAAACTTTTATAGGGAAAAATGCAAAAAGTGATATCTTATCAGGACTTGTAGTTGCCGTGGCACTTGTTCCTGAAGCTATTGCTTTTTCATTTATTGCGCAAGTTAGTCCAATTGTAGGACTTTATGCTGCATTTATTTTAGGATTAATTACAGCTATTATGGGTGGTAAACCTGGAATGATTTCAGGAGCTACAGGAGCTGTTGCTATTGTTTTAGTTGGTGTTAGTATTAGTGCAAAAACTATACTTGAATCACAAGGATTAAGTGGAGGCGAACTCTCTTTTGGAATAGTTCAATATATTACATTAACAGCTGTAGTTGCAGGAATTATACAAGTCTTAATTGGAGCGTTTAAAATGGGTAAATTTATCCGTTTAGTTCCTCAACCTGCTCTTCATGGCTTTGTAAATGGATTAGCTGTTGTAATTGCAACAAGTCAATTTAAGTTCTTAGATGGGGCTGGTGTTTTAATGTATGCAATTATACTGGGAACTATGGCAATTATGTATTTCTTACCAAAAGTTACAAGTGCAATTCCAGGTGGGCTTCTAGCTATTATTTTATTTACATTAGGTGTTTATTTAACAGGTGCTGACACGAAACTTGTTGGAGATTTAGCTAATTTAACTGAGTTTAAAGGACTATTGCCAAGTTTTCATATTCCTGATGTGATTTTAAATTTTGAAGCATTAAAACTTGTACTTCCATATGCAATAATTGTTGCTCTTGTTGGTGTTATTGAATCACTTCTTACACTTTCAGTTTTAGATGAAATAAGTGGAACAAGAGGTAGTGCAAATCAAGAATGTATAGCTCAAGGTACAGGAAATATTACTTGTGGATTATTTGGTGCAATGCCAGGATGTGCAATGATTGGACAATCAATTATCAACTATACGTCAGGAGGTCTTGGAAGACTTTCAGGAGTTGTAGCTTCAATTGGACTTATTTTATTAGTTGCAACTTTAACTGATATATTGAATATAATTCCTGTTGCAATTTTAGTTGGTATTATGTTTATGGTTTCAATTGGGACTTTTGAATGGAGTTCATTTGCAAGAATTACAAAAATGCCAAAAAGTGATGCTTTTGTACTTATTACAGTTACAGCAATAACTATAGTTGCTGACTTAGCAATTGCTGTAATTTCAGGTGTAATTATCTCAGCTTTAGTATTTGCTTGGAAACATGCAAAGGTTACTGCTAGGACTCAAAGAGAAGATGATGGAACAAAAATCTATTACTTTGATGGTCCACTATTTTTTGGAAGTGTAACTGCATTTAATGAGAACTTTGATATTAAACATGACCCTGAAAATGTAATATTAGATTTTAAAGATGCTCGAGTAATGGATATTTCAGGAGTTGAAGCGGTTGATGCTATTACTAAAAAATATCTTGAAGCTAATAAAACAATTAAAATTAGACACTTAAGTGCAGAATGTAAGTCAATTATGAAAAACGCTGGACAATTTTGTACATATGAAGAAGATGATCCAAAATATAAAGTTGCTTACGATTATTAAAAGTCCTTTGGGACTTTTAATATAAAACTTTCTTCTCTCTATATATTAAATCTAAAACAATAAAACTATTTCATACAAATATTTTACAATCCTACATTTTTAAGTTATAATTATTAATATAAACTAAGAAAGTGTACATTATGGAAATTAATAATAACCTTGGAGCAATGTTATCAGCTGAAGTTCAAATTACTAATAATGCCAATAATTTAGCAGATATTGCTAATACTACAGGTGATCCAGAATTTCAAGAAGTTACTCAAGACTTAATAGATTCAATTGTAGGTCAAATTCCTGAAGTAATCTCCTATCAAGCATATGCAAAAGGTATAGAAACTCAAAATGCTGTTTCTGATATTTTATTAAATATAAAGGCTTAAAAATGTCAAAAATTAATATTGTTTGTCCTCACTGTCAAAAAATAAACTCTATTCCTAAAAAAGACTCTTATAATAAAGCAAATTGTGGTTCATGCAAAAACTCTCTTCTTGATACAAGTCCAATTGAACTTAATGAATCAAATTTTGATCATGTTATTGTAAACTCTGAAATACCTGTAATAGTGGATTTTTGGGCACCTTGGTGTGGACCTTGTAAAATGATGGCTCCAATATTCAATGAAGTTGCACAAAACTATGCTCTAAAAGCACTATTTGCAAAAGTAAATACAGAAGAACAACAAAATTTAGGTGCGAAATATGGTATTAGATCAATACCTACTTTAGTTGTTTATAAAAATGGAAAAGAAGTAGAAAGAGTTAGTGGTGCACTTGACCCTTTAAAACTTTCTAATTTAGTTAATAAAAATTTATAAACAAAAAATTATATATTTCCCTTTAAATATTAAGCTTGGAGCAAAAATGAAAATTGATAAATTATATGATAAAGAAATAGAAGATATTTTAAATTATGAAGATTTTATTAAAAATCTAGAAAATAATACTGATAAGGATTTCCTTGAAGATTTACATAAAAAATATCAGTATAGATCTCAAGAAGAAGCTTTAAGAACACTTCAAGTTGAGTTAATTAAACTGCAAGAGCACTTAGAAAAACATGACGAAAAAATGATTATATTAGTAGAAGGACGTGATGCCTCAGGAAAAGGTGGAGCTATTAGAAGAATCACTAGATATATGAATGAAAAACATTATCGAGTTGTTGCCTTAGGTAAACCCTCTGATACAGAAAGAAGTCAATGGTATTTTCAAAGATATATACAGCATTTTCCTAAAGGTGGAGAAATAGTCTTATTTGATAGATCATGGTACAACAGGTCTATGGTTGAACCTGTTTTTGGATTTTGTACAGATGCTCAATATGAAACATTTATGAAAACTGTTCCTAGGTTTGAAGAAGATTTAATAGAACATGGTATTCATTTTTTAAAAATATATTTTTCAGTTTCAAAAGAAGAACAAGCCCATAGGTTTGAAGAAAGAGAACAAAATCCTTTAAAACAATGGAAACTAAGTGAAATAGATGTTCAAATGCAAGAGAGATGGTCTGAGTTTACACAAAAAAAATATAGAATGCTAAAAGAAACTAATACAAAAAAATCCCCTTGGACAATAATTAGAAGTGATGATAAATTTATATCAAGAGTAAATGCAATTAAAACTATTTTAAACAGTGTTGATTATGAAGGAAGAGATGATAGAATAGATTATAATGTTGATCCAAGTATTGTAACTAGTGCTGAAAAAGAATTAGAAATAATGGATAATAAAAGTATAAAAGTATATTCTTGTAAGTAAAGGTTTGTGACGAGAGTGTTAGAAATTCCGTGTCAATCTGATAAAATAATATCAAGGATTGAACATGGAAGAGAAATATGACTTTGACTTTAATGAAGTTTTAGAAGAATATAAAAGTGGAAAAAAACTTACAGGTAAAGGTGGACTTTTAGCTCCACTTATAAAACAACTAACAGAAGCTGCACTTGAAGCAGAAATAGAATCACATATTGCTGATGATATATTTAAAGGTAACAGTAATAGGAGAAATGGTTTTAATAAAAAAACTATAAAATCTCCAAGTTCTGGAAACTTTGAACTTGAAACTCCCCGTGATAGAGATGGAACATTCGAACCACAGATTGTAAAAAAACATCAAACAACAGTATCAAATGAAATCGAAGAGAAAATACTTTCTATGTATGGCTTAGGAATGAGTTATAGAGATATATCGTCTCATATAGAAGATATTTATCAAATATCTATATCCACTGCAACAATAAGTGCAATTACAGATAAGATCATATCTAAAGTAAAAGAATGGCAAGGACGACCATTAGAAGCTATGTATCCATTCGTATGGTTAGATGCCATACATTATAAAATTAAAGATGGTGGAAAGTATATTTCAAAAGCTGTTTACACTATTTTAGGTGTTGGTATGGATGGTAAAAAAGAGATATTAGGATTATATTTATCTGAACATGAAGGTGCAAATTTTTGGCTTTCAGTTTTAACAGATTTAAATAATAGAGGATTAGAAGATATACTTATAGCTTCTATTGATGGATTAAAAGGATTCCCAGAAGCCATAAAAGCAATATTTCCAAATACTCAAGTTCAACTATGCATTGTGCATCAAATAAGAAATTCAATTAAATATGTTGCATCAAAAGATCAAAAAGAATTTATGAAAGATTTAAAATTAGTTTATCAAGCAACATCAAAAGATTTAGCAGAAGAAGAACTCATTAGGCTTGATAATAAATGGGGCAAAAAATATGCTATTGTTTTACAATCATGGCAAAATAAATGGGAAAACCTATCAATATATTTCAATTATCCCCCTGATATTAGAAAAGTAATTTATACAACAAATATTATTGAATCTGTACATAGACAATTTAGAAAATTGACAAAAACAAAAGGTGCATTTCCTAATGAGAATTCACTTTTAAAATTACTTTATATGGGTATTCTTGTGCTTGCATTCTCTTTGAGAAAATGCTCAAATAAAATGGTCTATGCCAGTTTGGAATTGGAGTTTAACCCTATCTCAACTGGCAATATTTTTTGAAGGGAGATTAGATAAGCACTTAAAATTATAGTTTATGTAACTATTGGTGACTGACACGAAATTTTAAACGCTCTCTTTGTGACTTTTACTTACAAGTTTTTAATAAATCTTTTTAACTCTACTATCTCTTTTTCATTAAAAACTTTTATTCCATTTTCAATTAGAAGTTTAGCAGATAAGCCCTGCCCTTCAACTAGTTTAGAAGTAAAAGTTCCATCATAAACTGCATTATTTCCACAAGAAGGAGAATTTGCTTTTAGAAGTGCTACTTTTATATTTTCTGTTTTACAAAGATCTAAAGTATTTCTAGCTCCTACTAAAAAATTTATAGTAACATCAACACCTTCTTTATTTTTTACAATAAAAGGCTTTGTTGAAGATATTATTTCAGAAGAGACTCTTGGTATTCCAAGGCCTCCTGATACTTCTGGACAAAAAGAGTATATTTCATTATCACAAAGTATATCCATAAAAGTCTCTTTTTCTTTAAACGTAAAAGAATTTCCAAAGGCTATTGAATTATTATTACCATCATATTTTACATCTTCACCAAGAAGACAAGAAGAGATTAAAATTTTCATATTTTAATCTCTATCTAACAATTCTTTTGTAAAAAAAGTTGAAGTTTGAATATTGTTAAATGCTGCTTTCATAGAAATAAACATTTGAGGATTTTCTTCTTCCATTTGAGCTAATAGTTTTTTTGTACTCTCTCTTGCATGAGGCATTTTAATATCAAATCTCATTGCAGGACAAGCTTCATCTCCAATAACCATAATCTCATTTGAATCAGCAAATGCTCTTAATTGTCTTTCTCTACAAAAAATAAGTGGTCGTATAACTTCTAGACCATTTTCTGCTTTATATATTGGAGGCATTGAACGCATAGCTCCATTATATAAAAAGTTCATAAAAAATGATTCAATAGCATCATCTAAATGATGACCAAGTGCAAGTTTATTATACCCTTGTTCTTGTGCGGTTGAATAAAGGTATCCTCTTCTCATTCTTGAAAAGAATGAACAAAATGAAGAATTTTTTCTGATTTTTTCACCAGCTAATTCATAAATCTCTGTATCTATGATTTCATGTTCAATTCCATGTTCAGCACAATGATCAGCTAAAAATTGTACTTGCTCACCCATTCCATAAGTTACAGTTACTGCTTTAAACTCAAAATTATAAGGTGCAACTCTTTTTAGGTGATTTAATGCATGTAAAAGTGTTGTTGAATCTTTTCCACCTGAAAAGCCAACTAAAACTCTATCACCTTCTGTGATTAATCCATATTCTGCATTTGTTTTACCAACTAACTTAGATATTTTTTTACTTAATTCTATCAAACTATCAGTCCTATTTATATATTTTCGCGATTATATCAAAAAACAAGCAAATAGTCTATTTGAATCTATATAATTTAGGATTTACTTAGTTATTTTTCATAAAATTAACTAATTCTTTAGAAAAAGTCACTATAATTTCCTACTAATTTTATTAATAAAGATTTTAAATATGACCCAAGAAGAAATACGAGAATTTAAAGAGACTATAGCTAAAACAATTATACCCCTAGCTCAAAATATGACAGAAGAACAAATTAAAATTATTATTAATAATGTTACAAAAGATAATTCTGAATTACCTAAAGGTTTTGGTAATATGATTTATGAACAAATAATGATTATGAAATATAATGGAAGAATATCTTAATCTTCCATTTCATAAATCTTTTTACTCTCTATTTTAAATTAACACTACAAAATAAATCAAGATCTTGAACTAAATATTATTTCTTATGAACAATTTGATGTAATTTTGAGCAATGATCTAATTTCTCTTTTGAATCTATATTATTTATAATATCAACATGACTATGAATATGAGCATTATAAATAAAAATAAAAAGTTCATCACCTTTTTGTAAAAAGTTTTTCTTTCCAAATTCACTATAAGCAGTTGCCCCTGCTGCAATAAGTATACCTTTTGATTCTTTAGCATCTTTTAAAAATTGTGTAATTTCTTCTAATGGACCACAATCTTCTTGTGTATTAAACTTATTAATCATCCAATCTTTTAATTGTGTAAAAAAATATGAATAAGATTTAACAGCAGAAATTGTTCCATAATTATGAATAACTCCATCTCTTTTTATAAATGAGGAAATATGATATTTAGATAAAATTCCATTTTCTGTGAAATTATCAATTTCAATTATATCTTTTGAAATACCTTTTGTTTTTATACCCCAATTTTTCTTTGTACTTAATTTATTACCATCTTGAACTCTAAGGGAACAATCATTAAAAGCAGAAAAATATCTTGGTATAATATCAACTACCTTCTCATCTTCATAAACAAAATCACAAATTAAAGCAATCTCTGCTTCTGCTTGTAATTTATCTTCTTCTCTTCCATGTGTTAATATAGTTTCATCACATAAAGGATATGTACCTAAAAATCCTTCATCATCTTTAATATAAAATGGAAATAATCCTTTTGGAGCATTTTTATCTTCTGTTTCTATCACTGCAAATTCATCCGCTTCCCCTGCTTCTCCTAAGTGACCAGCAAAGTTTCCAGCAACTGCAAAACCTAAATAATCTTTTAAATTCTCTAATAACATATAATTTTCAAACCTTTATTTCCTTAAATTCATTTTTATTTTCTACAACTTTTACTGTAATTTTATTTACTATAAAAATTATTTATGATATCTTTTAATTTTTTAGAGAAATTCTTCTCTCAAATAATGCATCCATATCATCATGAATTTTTGCATCTATATCTAAAAATATTAATTTATCTTTATCTAACTCTTTTATATTTTTTAAACCCATAACAGCTAGTAAACTTTTCATACTTTTTAATATATTATTATGGTAATTTTTAACATTACTTGAATGTTTTTTTACAAAATAATGTTTTCTTTTTTTGATATCTTGAGTAGCTAAACCTACTGGACATTGATGATCCCCTGCCCCTGAGCAATATCTTGCACGTATACAACCTGCACTCATCATAAATCCACGTGCAATTTGAACAAAATCTGCACCTAAACATAAAGTAATAATTACATCATCAGGTGTTAATATTTTCCCACTTGCTGATATTTTTACCTTATCTCTAACGCCATATTCTTTTAATACTTTATCAACTAAATATAAAGCATCTCTAATATCCATGCCTATTCTCTCCATCATATCTAATGGTGCTGTAGCACTTCCACCGCTTCCACCATCAATAGAAATATAATCAGGATAAGGCAAGTCTAACTTAACTCTTCTTTTTATCTCTTTAGCAATAGGAACTATATTATTATAATCAGAAATAACAATTTTAATTCCAACAGGTTTTCCTGAAGCTTTTTGTAATTCTCCTATAAAATCAAATAATTCTTCATTTGTATTTGCATATGGAAATCTATTTGGAGAAAAGGCATCTTTATTTGCTTCAATATTTCTATAATAAGCAATAGAAGGTGTAACTTTTGAGGCAATTAATTTTCCACCTGTTTGTTTTGCACCTTGAGCAATTTTAATTTCCGTCATTTTACAAAAACTCATTTGTTTTTTATAACGTTCAATATCAAATTTTCCTTCTTTTGTTCTAACTCCGTATAATCCTGAACTTATTTGCAAGATAATATCTGGCATATCTGATGGAACTTCTTTTGGAAAATCATCAAAAGAGGCATCCCAATTTGGTCTATAAAAACACTCTTTTTCTTTATTAAAAACATATGTATCAGCTTCTAAATCTTTTTTGAAAACCATTTTTCTATAAAAATCAATTGCAACAGGAACATTAAAAAGTATTTTTGATAACTTATATATTTTATGTTCAAAGGCAGTTCCTGAAACTTCTTTCATATATTTATTATCATAATTTGAATGAGTAACAAAAAAGTTAGATGTTAAGCCACCCTCACCTGAATTTATAGGGAACTCTCCCTCTTTTGCTCCATATACAAAAGCTCTAGTTCCTTCAGGTGATATAGAACCATCACTCATAGGAGCCCTTGCAATCATTGATTTAGTAATAAAAGGTTTTCTTTGTTTTTCTCCAAAAATAACTGAAAAATCATTTTCTACTTCGTCATCATTTAAAACAATATTTGTATGTCTTAACATAAATTTTGGTTTTGACAAAGGTTGTGAAGGAGAAAAAGAAGAATAATTTATTTTATCTCTAGAAGCTGCGTAAACCCAATCAAGTTTATCCATTGATTCATAAAATTTTTCATCACCAAAATATTGTCTAAAGGGTTCTCTAAACTCTTGAAAAACAAATCTCAATCTTCCAATAATTGGATAATTAACTAAAATTTGATGTTTTCTTTGTACATATTTGTCATGAATAAACCATGCAAATATTAAAATACATATAGCTAGTATAACTATAATCCATGTATTCATGATAATTCCTGTTTTAATTTATTTGTGGGAGTAAAATATCCCTAAGATTTGAGAGAAAGAAGATATATAAGAAGGCCTAAGCCCTCTTATTATAACTCTCTTGCACCAATATTTCCATATCTATGGTAAGAGTGTGAGATTGATTGTTCAATAAAATAATTAAGAAGTTCTAGTCTTCCTTCCATCATTGGTTTTTGTCTAACTATAAAAGTAAGTGTTTCAGCTGATTTTTCAAATACTGATTCTGGAACTTTTGTAATATCAGAATAAATTACTCTGTCAAATTTGTCCATAGTTTTTAACATTTCATCATTTGTTTCTGAAACTAAACTATCACTTGCTCCAAACAATTCTTTCGAGTTTTCTAAAAATGATTTAACTAAATCATTATTTTCAATCGAAACTTTAAATTGTACTCCTGAAACTCTAGAAGCTAAAACTCTAGAAACTGTTTCAAAAATTGAATCATCGTTTGATACTCTAATTAATACTTTTTCTAAAGGAATATATTTAAAGTGATTATCTTCCCCTCGTACTTTTGCATAATCTTTTTCTTTAGAAAATTCATTTTCATAATTTTCTAAATAAGATTGTAATGCAAGATCTAATTTAGCAAAATCTTCATTATCATTAGAAATAGCTCTACATTTTGAAATAAAAGCCGTTAAGTCAGTATTATATTTTTTTGTACTTTTTGGTGTTTGTGTTTCTATAATATCAACAAACTGAGTAATATAATTATAAAAACCAGCTTTTCTACCAGCTCCAATCGCTGATTTACCCATTCCACCAAATGGTTGTCTAAGAACAATTGCACCTGTTGTTCCTCTATTTACATAAAGGTTTCCAGCTTTTAAATTTTCTTTCCAATATTTTACTTCTCTTTCATCTAAAGATTCAATTCCTGAAGTTAATCCATATCCAGTTGCATTTACAATTTTTACAGCATGTTCTAAATTACTTGCTTTCATAACTGCTAAAACTGGACCAAATAATTCATTCATATGAATAAAACTACCCTCACTAACTCCCCATTTAATTGATGGTTTTAGCATATAAGGATTATCATTTTGGTATGAAGGTTTTAAAGCCCACGTTTCATTACCTTCAAGCTCATTTAATGCACGTTCAAGATTACCACTTACTTTATTTGCTAATGTTCCAATTCTATTTTTAAAATCCCAAATGGAACCCACATTCATAGAAGATGCTGTATCAATTAAAGCTTTTTTAAATCCTGCATCATTATAAACTTCATCTTCTAATACAAGTAAAGAAGTAGCAGAACATTTTTGACCTGAGTTACCAAAGGCACTTTGACATACATTTTTAACTGCTTGCTCTCTATCTGCCATATTAGTAACAATAGTTGCATCTTTTCCACCTGTTTCAGCCGATAAGAATAAATCATTTCTTGTTTTTAACATAGTAGAAGCTGTATCTTCTCCACCTGTTAAGATTAAGAAGTCAACATCTTTATTAGGAATTAAATGCTCCCCTGCAAGTGCTCCTGGACAAGGAAGGAATTGTAAAACATTTTTAGAAATTCCAGCATCCCAGAAACATTTACACATTTCATATGAACATAAAGCAGCTGCAGATGCAGGTTTAATAATAACTGTATTACCAGCTGCTAAGGCAGATGATACTCCACCAACTGGAATTGCAATTGGGAAATTCCAAGGAGGTACTACAACTCCAACACCTTTACCAGTTAAACTTAAGTTTTCATAATCATCAAAATGTCTAACTGCATGAGAATAAAATTCAATAAAATCAATAGCTTCAGATACTTCAACATCAGTTTCTGTAAATACTTTACCAACTTCAGCAGCTGCAATTCCTATCAAATCATCTCTTCTTTCTCTAAATTTAATAGCAACTTCTTTTAAAGCTTCGTGTCTTTGAGCATTTGTTAACTCTCTCCATCCATCAACATCTGCACGTGCTACTTCAACAGCTTTTTCTATATCTTCTTTATTTGCAAGTGCAAATTTTCCAGCTAATACACCATCTTCTAATTGTGATTTATCAATAGCATCATAGATTTTTCTTTCACCTATTAAATCTTCACCACCTACGACAACTGGTGCAATTACATGTTCTGTATCTTTACTGTTTTTCCATTTTTTAACAATATTTTTTGCCCATTTATGATTTTTTTCAAGAATAAAGTCTGTATCTGATTCTGCATGATAAGAGTTTGTATCAAATGAAGAGTTTGAAAAATCATTCCAAGTTTCTTCTAATCTATTTTGTTTTCTTTTAGAACCAACAAATGATGTTTTTTCAACTTCAAATGATTCTCTAAAAAGATTTTCTTGCATTTTCCAATCTTTTGAACCAACAGTTAATCCAAATGAATATCTTATAAAGTTATTAGGACCTGTATTTTCATCAAGTCTTCTAACTAAGTATGCAATTGCATTAGTAAATTGCTCTTTAGAAGCAGTTGGAGCATAAAGGATAACTTCTTTAGAAATTTCTTTGATTGCTAAACGTGCAGCTTCACTCATACCTTCAAGCATCTCTAAAGTATGATACTCGCTTGTTCCATTCTCTTGTGCAAGAGTAGTAGCATATGCTAATTCAAATAGGTTATGAGAAGCAGTTCCTATATGCATATATTTTGCATTTTCAGGTTGAAGTGCATATCTTGCCATTCTTTTATAGTTTGAATCAGTATCACTTTTTTCTACATAAGTAACCATTTCCCAGTGTTTTTGAGATGCTTCTGTTTCTTCCATCTCCATATTAGCACCTTTTACAAGTCTAAACTTAATAGCTGCTCCACCATTTTCTACTCTTGTTTTTGCCCAATCACATAAATCTTTTTGCCAAAGGAAAGAGTCAGGTAAATATGCTTGTAAAACAATACCTGCATATAAATTTTTAAATTGTGGTTTTTCTAAAGTTTTTTTGAATACTTCAACAGTAATTGCTAAATCTCTATACTCTTCCATATCAAGGTTAATAAATTTGTCTCTTTTCTCACCTTTGCTAGTTGTATATTGATTTTTTTGTGCTGCTTCATAAATTTTTGTAAGTTTTTCAACTAGTATTTCAACTGTATTATCAAAATTTAAAGGATTAATTTGTGAAAAAATAGTAGATATTTTAATAGAAATATAATCAACATTAGGGTTTTGTAATGCTTTTATATATTTATCCATTCGCTCACGTGCTTCTTCTTCCCCAAGAACTACTTCACCAATAAGATTAATATTAACTCTAGTACCTTCAGCTTTTCTTTTTTCAAGATGAGCATTAAAGATTTTATCTTCACCTTTAATTACTACAGTTTTTGTATCTTCTCTAATTTGGTTTACAAACATTGGAACAGATATATTTGGTAAATATTTACCTATATTTTGAAAAAGATATAATAAGGTTTTATCTTTTGTTGTAAAAAAATGTGCCATTCCATGTTTTTCTAATAAAAAACAAATCTGATCTGCTATTCTAGCATTTGATTCTGCCCTAAAACATTGGTCCATTAATTCTATTAAAAGTGCTTTATCTTTTGGATGATCAAGCATTTTATTCATTTTTACATAGAATTCTCTATCAAAGTCACTTACAAGCTGTGTAGCTCTATTTTGCCATTTTTCTGCTAATTTTACTGATGAATCAATTAGTTCTTGTTCTTTTCTCATCTAACGTCCTTAAATTTAATTGTTTTTTAACTAAATTTCAAGTAGCGTAATGACGTACATTTTATTATGTCATTGAGGGGAGCAACCGGCAAGTATGCCCCTCTTCTACTTAGAAACTTTTTCTTCTTTTGTTTTTAGTTAATATATTTAATGTTTTTTACCTAAATATGCTTCTTGTATTGTTTCTGAATTTAATAACTCATCAGCAGTACCTTCATGGGTAATTTTTCCTACTTCAAGAACATAAGCCCTATCTGCAAGTTTTAAAGCAGCTTTTGCATTTTGTTCAACTAATAATACTGTTACACCACTTTGTGCAATCTCTTTTACTGCTTTAAAAATAGCTTTAATTAAAATAGGAGCTAATCCTAATGATGGTTCATCAAGAATTAACAATTTTGGCTTAGACATAATTGCCCTACCAATTGCTAGCATTTGTTGTTCACCCCCTGAAAGCGTTCCTGCAAGTTGCTTTCTTCTTTCTTTTAACCTTGGAAGAATGTCATAAATCCACTCTAGAGTCTCTTTATCATGATTTTTAAGTGTATAAGCACCCATCATTAAATTTTCTTCAACTGTTAAAATTCCAAATACTCTTCTTCCTTCAGGAGAATGAGACATTCCAAGACTAACAATATCATGTGCTTCACATTTAGTAATATCATTTTTATCAAAAATAATAGTTCCAGACTTTGCTTTTAAAAGTCCAGAAATAGTTTGTAAAGTTGTAGTTTTCCCAGCACCATTTGCACCAAGTATTGTTACAACTTCTCCTTTTTTAACTTGAAGTGTGATTCCTTTAATTGCATCAATTGCTCCATAAGATACATGAAGATTTCTTATATCCAATAATATTTCATTATTAACCATTATTCATCCTCCTCATCATCATCTGTTCCAATATAAGCTTCAATAACTTTAGGGTCACCTTGTACAAAAGAAGGAAGACCTTGAGAAATCTCTTTACCAAAATTAATTACAGTAATATAATCAGTTAATTTCATAACCATATCCATATCATGTTCAATCATCATAATTCCAAGACCCATCTCTTTGATCTTTAAAATGATATTTGTTAACTCAATTGTTTCATTTTCATTAAGTCCTGCTGCTGGTTCATCTAAGATTAAAATTTCAGGATCAGCAGCTAATGCTCTAGCCATCTCGATTTTTCTTTGATTTCCATAAGATAAATCTCCTGCAGGAGTTGCCGCATATTTTGTTAAACCAAAAAAATCCATAAGCTCTTCTACTTTTTTCCAATGTTTCTTTTCATCAGCTCTATAAGCTGCTGTATGAACAATTGAGTGATACCATTTTTGCTTTGACTTTGTATGTGTTCCTGCAATAATATTTTCTGCAACACTCATTTCTTTAAAAAGTCTAATATTCTGGAAAGTTCTTAAAACTCCTCTTTGAGCAATTTTATGAGGTTCCATTCCAGTAATATTTTCACCCTTGTATTTAATTGTTCCACGTTCAGGAGTATAGATACCTGTAACACAGTTAAATAAAGTTGTTTTCCCTGCTCCATTTGGACCAATAATTCCATATATTTGACCAGGTTTAACTTTAATAGTTAAATCATCAATTGCAACTAAACCGTGAAAAAATTTTGAAACATTTTCAATTTCTAATACATATTCCATTATTTTGCCTCACTTTCTTTAGCCGCTCTCTTTTTTAAGAATCTTGGAATATTTCCAAATTTAACTGGCCATACACCATTTGGTCTTAAAATCATCGTTAATACCATTGCAGCACCAAAGATTAAATATCTTGATTCTTTGAACTCAGTAAATAGTTCTGGTAATACAAACATTACAAATGTACCAATAATAATTCCAGGTAAGGATGCAGATCCACCAACAAGAACAATTGCAAAGAACATAACTGATTGCATAAAGTTAAATGACTCTGGACTAACAGCAGAATACTGAATAGCAAAAACAGAACCAGCAGCTCCAGCAATAGCAGCACCTAATGCAAAGGCAAATAGTTTATAATATGAAATATTAATTCCCATAGATTTTGCAGCTATTTCATCTTTATGAATATAATATAAAGCTCTACCATAAGCTGAATTATCTAAGTTTCTAATAATCAATAAAGTTACAACTAATAAAGCAAAAGCTAAATAATAAATTGCAGTATCAGAGAACAATTCATACCCAAAAATTCTAAAGACATCAATTCCAAAAATACCATTTGGACCACCTGTTAAACCAAATACATCATTAGATAAAACTTGTTCAAAAATAATATTAAATCCAATTGTAGCAACTAGCAAATAATCACCTCTTAAGTGGATGATTGGACCAGCAAGTAATATTGAAAAAATTACTGGAATTATAATTGCAAATGGAATTGTTGCAATAATTTCTAAACCAAAATGTACATTTAATATTGCTGTTGTATAAGCACCCATTCCAAAGAAAATTGCGTGCCCCATATTAAAAATACCAGCACGTCCTAAGATAATATCCTGAGAAAAAGCAACAACTGCAAATACTAAAAATGTAATACCAATACTTAACCAAGCAGAGTCAACAATAAAAGGAAAAACTGCCATTACAACTAAAAATAAAGTTGCGATACCTGTAGTTTTATTCATTATACTTTCTCCGCCGTTTTTTCACCAAGAAGTCCAGTAGGTTTTACAATTAAAATTATAATTAATAAAATAAATGTAAAAGTCTCAGCCCATTCTGTTGAAATATAACCTGAAATCATTGCGTTAAATAATCCAAGTAAAAGCCCACCAAGCATTGCTCCAGGAATTGAACCAATACCACCAATAATTGCTGCAATAAAGGCATTTAACCCATAAAGCCATCCCATATCAAATGTAAGACCTCTATAATACATACCAATAAACAGACCACCAATTGCACCTAACATTGAACCTACTATAAATATAATCATAATAATTCTATTTACATTGATACCCATAAGTTTTGCGGCATCTTGATCAATTGCTGTTGCACGAATTGCTGTACCCATTTTTGTTTTATTAATGAAAATATATAATGAAACCATTAAAACAGCTGACAAAGCTAATATTACTAATTGTGTAAATGAAATAATCACTCCACCAAAATTCCATGACGTTGCAGGAAATACATCAGCTGGAAAAATTTCCATATTTGGACCCCAAATTAGCATAATTCCATTTTGAATTACTAATGAAGCTCCAAGAGCTGAAACTACAGCACTTAGTCTTGGTGCCGTTCTTAAAGGTCTATAGGCAAGACGCTCAAGAAGAACACCTATAAAAGCCACTATTATTGCAGTTAATGAAAATACTATTACAATATTCACTAAAGACAATGCATTCGAACCATAAAATTGAGTAAAAAGAGTAAGTCCTACATAAGCAGAAAAGGCAACAAGGTCACCGTGTGCGAAGTTAATTAACTTCATCACACCGTAAACCATTGTATAACCTAAAGCTACTAATGCATATAAACTTCCTACTGTTAAACCATTTATTAACTGTTGAAGAAAAATATCCATATTAAACCTTAATTATTCAGAAACTACTGTTTTAGTACCATCGCTTTTCATATTATATACAACAAACTTAGCACCAACTCTTTCTCCATCTTCTCTAATATTAAATGGTCCAGTAATTCCTGGGAAGTCTTTCATATCATTTCGAATATAATCAGCAATTTTTTTAGTATCAAAAGATTTAGTTTTTTCAACACCTTCAATAACAGCTCTCAATCCATCAGCATTTGTAACAGGCCAAATTGATGGAGGATCCATTTTAAATTCAGCTTTGTATGCTGCTAAATATTTTTTAGCTTCTGGGTATGGTAAAATTTCAGGAGTTGGGAAGTTAATTAAAACTGTACCTTCAGCTGATTTTCCTGCAAGTTTTACGAAATCTGGGTTATCATTTGAATCCCCACCAACAAAGGCAGCATCAATTTGTAATTGCTCTTGTTGCGCACGAATAAGTCCACCATCAGTATAATAACCTGAGTAATAAATAACATCTGGGTTCATTGCTTTAATTTTTGTTAAAACTGCTGTAAAGTTTTGAGTTCCAGCTTTTACTTTTCCTCTAAATATTACATTACCACCTAAAGCTTTTGTTGAAGCTTCTGTTGAATCACCTAATCCTGCAGAATAAGAAGAATAATCAGATAAAACTACAATTCTCTTGTATTTTTTAACATTTACAAAATAATCAGCTGTAAAATCACTTTGTGATGAGTTTGGAAATGAGTTTCTAAAGAAAGTCCAGTATTTTTTTGCAATTAATGAATCACTTGTTCCATCTGAAGTTTGTAACACTTTATTTCTATAATAAGTAGTTTGTGCAGCTTCTGTTGCACCTGATGTATATGAACCAATCACTGCAAAAACGCCAGCATTTACTAATTTCTTAGCACAAACAGCTGCTTTTTGAGCTTTTGCTTCATCATCACAAGTAACAACTTCAATTTGTTTTCCTAAAAGACCACCATTAGCATTCTTTTCATCAACAATTAATTTTACAAAGTTTTCAATACTTTGACCTTCATTGGCATATTTACCTGTAATTGGTGCTTGAACACCTATTTTTACTGTATCAGCTGCAACTAATGAAGAAGCTACCACTGCACTTAGTGCTAAAGCACTTGCTATTTTTGTTATTTTCATGTAATCCCCTTATTTTTTATTAACTATAAATCTATTATTTTAGAGTAGGTTCAATAATATAGCAACCTACACACCACTCACCGATGTTTTCAATGATATTTATATTTCCTCCTCTAAAATTAGATTTTAAATTCTTATGATTTAAGACAATTTTATCAAAAGATTGAATTATTTCATCAAGTCTTTGTTGTGATTTTTTTCTTGCACTATTTGAAATATCAAGATAAAAAGCAAAAACTCCATAATCTAATTTTGATTCTTCTTTTTTATCTCTTTCCAACATTTTACACATTTTTTCTACTTCATATTTATACTCTTCTTGTACATTTCTAACCCCATTTTTTAAACTCATAATAACTCTAGAAACAGAATCATTATCAGTTTTATGATCAAATCTTTCATCTAATGTTAAACACATTACATCCTGAGTTAGGTATTTTTGCTTCATAAAATCTCTAAAGGCATCTCTTTTTGGAAGAGAACATCTTAATATATCTGCAATACTAGCATCTATAAAAATTTCAGGAGCATTTTGCAATTTTGCAATCTCTTGTGATACATGTATAGTTAAAAATTTAGGAGGGGCATATGATAAAAATAATTCATCTGCAGTCCAATAAGTAAAATTGTTTTTAGCTGTTTTAATACCAGTAATGATAGCACTTATAACTTCATCTTGTGAGGGAAACTTATGCATTATCAACTCCAATATAGTTTTCATCAACTTCTTCAATTATACCACTTTCATAAAGAATATCTTCAATAAGTCTATTTTTTGAAATGTTTAGTTCCGAGGAAAGTATAAGAATTGCATTATCAAGTTTTTTATCAATTTTTATAGTTAATTGTGAAATCTCTTTCTTCCCATTTTTATTGTGATTTGAAATTACATTTTTAATAACTTTTCTAGAATTTTTTTGTTTTGCCATTTTAATATTTCCTAAATTTAAAATAGTATTACTAAAAGTAATACTATTTTGTTATTAGTCATTATTTCACAGTAAAAATAAATCTAAACTTAAATTTTAGTCATTTATTGGTCACTTTTTAACCAATTTAAGCATTAATAAAGAAAATGCTACTCTAATGCTATTTTGAATAATTGTTCATAAAAATTTGAATAGGTGTTCATATAATGGGAGAAGAAAAGCTTTAAAGCTTTTCTTTAATCGTTAACAAGTTTAATTTTGTGTTTATACATATTTGCTTTTATTAGCAAGTGAGAGAATTCAATTGGTTTTCCATTTTTATCATAAGAGAGTCGTTTTAATGATAAAAGAGGTTTTCCCTCTTCTATTTCTAATTCTTTTGCTTCAATTTTATTTGCAGCAAAAGCTTCAACTGTTTCATCAGAACTATGTAATTCAATACCATATTCTTCTTTTATAAAAGTATAGAGAGATTCTTGATTGAAGTTTTTTTCTAGGTTAGGAACATTTTTTACATCAAAATAATTTGTCATCAATGCAAAAGCAGTACCTTCTAAAAGTCTTGTTCTTTTCATGCATAATAAGTTATCAGAATTTAATAACTCTTTAACAAAATGTTCTTTCTCTTTAGTTATATTCTCAAAAGATTTTGACTTAGTAGTTAATATACGGTTTTGATTATGTAACCTTTGAGTTAAAGAAGCAATTATATTTGCTTCATAAAGAACAGTTTTCTCTTTTACATAAGTACCTTTTCCTTGTTTCTTTATAACTACATTTTCTTTTTCTAATTCTTCAATAGCTTTTCTAACAGTGATTCTACTTACTTTGTACTTTTCTTCAAGTTTTCCCTCTGGAGGTATAATATCATTAGGTTTATAATTATTCTCAATATCTTCTAAAAGTTTTTCTTTTAATTGGATATATAATGGTATTCCATTTCTTTCAAACAAAACTATCCTTTAAATGCCTAAGTTACGACATGTTACATTATTCAATTTTAAAATGAACTTAATATAGGAATAAAGTAATAAGTAATTACATTTATAAAATTAAATACTATTTTCTAATAATCTTATAGCCTCTTCTTTTTCCTTAATTACTTTTTCTTCATTCCAAGATAGTTTTTCTTTCATTAAATCAACAACTTTATCTAAAATATTAATTGCAATTTTTTTATCAATTAACGCAAGATTACATCTTCTAACTAAATAATCCATTGGTTTTTTTACAAACTCTTTGTCAATTGTATAAATCAATTCTGCATTAGTATAAGGTTTTCCTGAAACAAAATATTCAATCTTTTCTACTGAAGATAAAACTTCATCAATTTTATCACCATATTGAGAAAGCAGATATTCATTTGTTTTTTCATCTACTTTTTTTGAAATATAGTTTTTATCTAAGTTTTTACTTCCTACTAATTTTAATTTTTTTGTTATACAATCTTTTTTATCTTTTTTTTGTACTTTTAGAACATGATCAACCAATTGTTCAGCCATTTTTCTATAAGTAGTCCATTTACCACCTATAATAGAGATTAATCCAGAATTATTTGTTCTTATTTCATGTTCTCTTACAATATTAGAAGTATCAGCATTTTCATCAGGAGCAACTAAAGGTCTAATTCCACACCATGAAGATAATATTTCATCTTTTTTAATTTTCATATCAAAATAGATTTCTAAATGTCTTAAAATATATTCAATATCTTTATTTGTAACTTCAGGGTGTGTTTTTAATTCACATGGATCATCCGTAGTCCCTACTAAACATTTTCCAAGCCAAGGTAAAATAAATAGTACTCTTCCATCTTCTGTTTTAGGAATCATTAATCCCTCTTTAGAAGGTAAGTATTTTTTATCTAATACAATATGAATACCTGTACTTAAATCAAGCATTTTTTTGGCATCTTTTTCATCAAGGTAATTTACCTTGTCTGCAAAAACTCCTGCAGCATTTACAATAGATTTAGCTTCAATAATTTCTGTTTTATTATTGATTTTATCAAATACTTCTACTCCTTGAACTTTATTATTTTTATCATAGGTAAAAGACATGACTTCATGATAATTTTTACACTCTGCTCCATACTCTTGTGCTGTTTGCAATAAAGATATAGTTAATCTTGCATCATTAAATGTTCCATCATAATATTTTACACCACCAGCTAATCCCTCTTTTTTTATTACAGGAAAATTTGCAATCATTTTAGATTTTGAAACAATTGAACTTCTTCCTAGACCTTTTGTTCCTGAAATAAAATCATATAAGCTTAGGCCTGCAAACATATAAGGTACTTCCCACCATTTATATAAAGGAGTAACTAAAGTTAATCTTGAGCATAAATGTGGAGCATTTTTTAAGAGTCTATATCTCTCTTTTAAACCCTCTTTAACTAAATTAAATTGATTTATATCTAAACCTTTAACAGCTTTTTCTAGATATCTAACTCCCCCATGGACTAATTTTGTACTTCTAGAACTAGTTCCTTCAGAAAAATCATTTTTTTCTAATAGTATTGTTTTAAGCCCTCTTGACGCTGCATCAACCGCTATCCCACAGCCTGTTGCTCCTCCACCAATAACAATAAGATCATATTTTTCATTTTTCATGGACTTTACCTTTTATCTTTATTTCATTATAAGGTCATAATGTTTGTATCATTATAATGATATAATAATAAAACGAATATTAAATTTTTAATCTATATAGCATAAGTTTATTTCATTTGTATTACTGTATTGTCTATAAAATATCATATCTTAATATTTTGATTTAAGCTAAAATTAATATTATTCTCTATGGAACCCATTAAATAGGAATTGCTATGCTATTGCTATTATTTATAAATCTCTTTTTTCTAGAAAAAAGATTTTATTTCTTATTTTTTTAAGCTTAGTTTCAAATTCTCTACGTCAGTATTATCAAACGACATCATAATGTTATAATGTAAGTAAAATGAATAAATTTAAACTTATAAATATATAACAATATAAGGAGTAAATTATATGTCCTTAGAATTAAAAAATGTTTCCATGAAAGTTGATGGCGAAACATATATTTATAATACTAATCTAAGTTTGAAAAAAGGAACTATGAATGTTCTTTTAGGAAGAACTCTATCTGGAAAAACTACATTAATGAGAATAATGGCAGGTTTGGATGTTCCCACAACAGGTCAAATTATTTGGGATGGAAATGACGTAACAGGAATGAGGGTTCAAGACCGAAAAATTGCTATGGTATATCAACAATTTATTAACTACCCTACTATGAGTGTATATGATAATATAGCAGCTCCTTTAAAAATAATGGGAAAAAGCCCAGAAGTGATTGATGAAGCTGTTAAAAAAACTGCAAAGTTAATGAAACTATCTGAGATGTTAGATAGAAAACCTCTTGAATTATCAGGGGGACAGCAACAAAGATGTGCTCTTGCACGTTCTTTAGTAAAGGGTTCAGGACTCGTTTTATTAGATGAGCCTCTTGCAAATTTAGATTATAAACTAAGAGAAGAATTAAGAGAAGAAATCCCTAAAATGTTTAAAGAGTCTGGTGCAATTTTTGTATATGCAACTACTGAACCAGAAGAAGCCCTACTTTTGGGTGGAAATGTAGCAACAATGTGGGAAGGAAAAATTACTCAATTTGGTGAAACAGCACATGTTTATCATAATCCTAGAAATGCAATTACTGCAAAAGTATTTTCTAATCCATCAATGAATTTTTTAAAATTCACTAAAAAAGGTGACTTTATATATTATGGAGAAAATGAAGAGAGACGAATTCATGATGCCTTAAAAAAGGTTGAAGATGGTGATTATATAGCTGGGTTTAGGCCAAATCATTTACAATTAAATCAAGAAAATGGACATCTAATTAGATTTGAAGCACATTTAAATGTGACCGAAATTACAGGTTCTGAAACTTTTTTACATATGACTCATTGCGATGATAATTGGATTGGATTAATTCATGGAGTTCATGATTTAGAATATAATGCTAAATTAAATGTATATTTAAATACTCGTCATATTTTTATTTTTAGTACAAATGGTGATTTATTACATACAGCATCATATGCGGAAGGAAGGTAGAAATACATGGCAAAAATAACACTTTCAAATCTTGCACACTCTTATATGAATAATCCTACAAAAGAAGAAGATTATGCTTTAAGAAAAATTAACCATGAATGGGTTGATGGTGAAGCATATGCTTTACTTGGGCCTTCAGGTTGTGGAAAATCAACACTTTTAAATATTATTTCTGGAATATTAACACCCTCTGAAGGAAAAATTCTTTTTGGAGATAAAGATGTAACTAATGAAACAACTGCAAATAGAAATATTGCACAAGTTTTTCAGTTTCCTGTTGTTTATGACACAATGACTGTACGAGAGAATCTTGAATTCCCTTTAAAAAATAGAGGTGCAAATAAAGAGTATATAAAAAACCGTGTCGCAGATATTGCTAAATCAATTCAAGTTGAAGATATTTTAGATAAAAAAGCAAGAGGTCTAAGTGCTGATGCTAAACAAAAAATATCACTTGGTCGAGGAATGGTTAGAGAAGATGTAAATGCAATTTTATTTGATGAACCTTTAACTGTAATTGACCCACATATGAAATGGGAATTAAGAACTCAGTTAAAAACATTACATAAAGAATTAGAACATACAATGATTTTTGTTACCCATGATCAAACAGAAGCTTTAACTTTTGCTGATAAAGTTGTTGTAATGAATGTTGGTTGTGTTTTACAAATTGGAACACCTGAAGAGTTATTTCAAAAACCTGCACATACTTTTGTAGGCTATTTTATTGGCTCTCCTGGAATGAATTTTTTTGATATTGAATTAGATGGAAATATTGCAAAATTAAATGATAAAAAGATAGAACTAAATGAAAAATATGAAAATAGTTCTAAAAAAATTGAATTAGGTATTAGACCTGAATTTATTACTTTAACTAATAATGTAAATGATATAAAAGTTGATATTGATAGAGTAGAAGATGTTGCTCATCATAAAATTGTAAGAGCAAAATTAAATAATAAAAAAATTAATATTATTGTCCCTGAAGATGAAAAGATTACTGAAGAAATGACTTATATAAACTTTGATAGAGATAAAATCAATATATATGTTGATTCCTGGCTAGTAGAAGGAGAAAAAATATCATGAGAAAAACAGTAAATCAAAAAGCATGGTTTTTAGTCTTACCTGTTTTACTACTTGTTGCTTTTTCAGCTGTAATACCATTAATGACAGTTGTTAATTATTCAGTCCAAGATACTTTTGGAAATAATGTATTTTTTGAAGTTGGATTAGAATGGTTTGAAGAGATACTACATTCAGAAAGAATTCATGATGCTTTAGGTCGTCAGATTATGTTTACAGGAATTATTTTAGCAATTGAAATTCCTCTTGGAATTTATATTGCTTTACATATGCCTAAAAAGGGTTTTTGGGCTTCTGCTTGTCTTATTATTGTTTCTTTACCACTTTTAGTACCTTGGAATGTAGTTGGTACGATTTGGCAAATTTTTGGAAGAAATGATATTGGATTATTAGGACATACCTTAGCAAGTCTTGGAATAGAATATAATTATTCACAAGACGTATTATCAGCATGGATTACAATTATTGTAATGGATGTATGGCATTGGACATCTTTAGTGGTTTTACTTTGTTATGCAGGATTACAATCAATTCCTTCTGCTTATTATCAAGCTGCTAAAATTGATCAAGCTTCAAGATGGAATGTCTTTAGATATATTGAACTCCCAAAAATGATGGGTGTTTTATTAATTGCTTTCTTATTAAGATTTATGGATAGTTTTATGATTTATACAGAACCTATGGTTGTAACAGGTGGAGGTCCAGGAAATGCAACTACTTTCTTATCAATTGACTTAGTTAAAATGGCGATTGGACAATTTGACCTCGGTCCTGCTGCTGCATTCTCTTTGATTTACTTTTTGGTAATTCTGTTAGTTTCCTGGGCATTTTTTACAATTATGACAAATATTGATAAGCAGGAGAATTAAAATGAATGAAATAAATAAAAAAGGTTTTTTCAGTAGTAAATCTCCTACTATTATGTTAATTTATATAATATTTTTAATGTTGCCTATTTATTGGTTAATTAATATGAGTTTAAAAACAAATGAAGAGATATTAGGGACTTTTTCATTATTTCCTAATAATTTAACTTTTGATAATTATATTGTGATTTTTACAGATCCTTCGTGGTATTGGGGATATATTAATTCTATTACATATGTTGTAATGAATACAGTGATCTCTCTTGCTGTTGCACTTCCCGCAGCATATGCATTTTCACGATATAGATTTTTAGGAGATAAGCATCTTTTCTTTTGGCTTTTAACTAATAGAATGGCACCACCTGCAGTTTTTGCGCTGCCATTCTTTCAACTTTATTCTAGTGTAGGTCTCTTTGATACACACTTAGCGGTGGCTTTAGCCCATACATTATTCAATGTTCCTTTAACAGTTTGGATTTTAGAAGGCTTTATGCGTGGTGTACCAAAAGAAATTGACGAGACTGCATATATTGATGGTTTCAGTTTTTTTGGATTTTTTACAAAAATCTTTACTCCATTAATTGCATCAGGTATTGGTGTTGCTGCATTTTTCTGTTTCTTGTTCTCATGGGTTGAATTACTTTTAAGTAGAACATTAACATCAGTAAATGCAAAATCTATTGCTGTGACTATGACTAAGACTGTTTCAGCTTCAGGAGTTGATTGGGGTGTTTTAGCTGCAGCTGGTGTATTAACATTAATCCCAGGTGCTTTAGTTATTTATTTTGTACGAAATCATATAGCCAAGGGTTTATCTCTTGGAAGAGTTTAAGGAGTAATAATGAACTTATCTTGGATGGCATGGACAAGTGGAACTGCAATATTTTTCACTTTAATTTTTATTGCATTAATTATAATGACAATTTGGGCAATAAAAGCACCACAAGCTCCTAGAGTTGGCATTTTACGAATTGAAACTACTCCTGGAGATAGGTTATTTTTAAGTTTGCTAGGCTCTGCTTTTATAAGCTTAGCTTGGTTAGCAATATTTGGGGCACC
Source organism: Halarcobacter sp. (assembly GCA_041583235.1). GTDB lineage: Bacteria > Campylobacterota > Campylobacteria > Campylobacterales > Arcobacteraceae > Halarcobacter. The sequence continues at coordinate 2,047 of JBFHGG010000008.1, read as the reverse complement.
AATTTATGGAGGATTAATTGTTTGTTTTTTTTATGCTTTAGCGGTTTTTCGTTGGGTATAAAATTTAAAGTAAAATAAATTTTACTAAATTTATTAAGAGTGATATTAAATTTGGAGAAAAAAATGAAAATAAAAAAAAGAGTAACTACTTCAGTACTAGCTGCTATGTTAGCTTTAAGTACTTCTGCATATTCTGCAGCAGATATGAGTAAATGGTTAGATGAGTTTCAACCTTCAGCATTAACAAAAGCTGAACAGCAAAAAGAGTTTGATTGGTTTGAAAAAGCAGCAGCACCTTATAAAGGTATGACTATTAATGTAGTATCAGAAGGTATTACAACACATGTATATGAAAGTAAAACTTTAACAAAAGCATTTTATGATTTAACAGGAATTAAAGTTAATCATGACATCATCGGAGAAGGTGATGTTGTTGAAAAACTTCAAACACAAATGCAAACAGGTAAAAATATTTATGATGCATTTATAAATGATTCTGATTTAATTGGAACTCACTGGAGATATAAACAAGCAAGAGATCTTACAGCTTGGATGGAAGGTGAAGCAAAAGAAGTAACAAATCCTAATTTAGATTTAAAAGATTTTATTGGTACTTCATTTACAACAGGACCTGATGGTAAATTATATCAACTTCCTGATCAACAATTTGCAAACCTTTATTGGTTTAGATACGACTGGTTCACTGATAAAAAAAATATGGCTGATTTTAAGACAAAATATGGTTATGAGCTGGGAGTTCCTGTAAACTGGTCTGCATATGAAGATATTGCAGAGTTCTTTACAGGTAGAGAAATTGATGGTAAAAAAGTTTATGGACATATGGATTATGGTAAAAAAGATCCTTCTTTAGGATGGAGATTTACAGATGCATGGATGTCTATGGCTGGAATGGGCGATAAAGGTGAACCTAATGGTCTTCCTGTTGATGAGTGGGGAATTAGAGTAAATGACAATTCTCAACCTGTTGGTTCTTGTGTGGCAAGAGGTGGAGCTACAAACTCTCCTGCTGCTGTTTATGCAATTGAGAAATATAATGATTGGTTAAAGAAATATGCACCACCAAGTGCCGCTGGTATGGTATTCTCTGAAGCTGGTCCTGTTCCTGCACAAGGGGAGATTGCACAACAAATGTTCTGGTATACTGCATTTACTGCTGATATGGTAAAAGAAAATATTGCTGTTGTAGATGAAAATGGTAACCCTAAATGGAGAATGGCTCCCTCACCACATGGTGCTTATTGGGAAGAAGGAACAAAAATTGGTTATCAAGATGCTGGTTCTTGGACTTTAATGAAATCAACACCTATAAAAAGAGCAAAAGCTGCATGGTTATATGCACAATTTGTTACTTCAAAAACTGTAGATGTTAAAAAATCTCATGTTGGTTTAACTTTTATTAGAGAATCAACAATTCAGCATGAATCATTTACAAAAAGAGCACCAAAACTTGGAGGTTTAGTAGAATTCTATAGATCTCCTGCTAGAGTGCAATGGTCGCCAACGGGAACAAATGTACCTGATTATCCAAAATTAGCACAATTATGGTGGCAAAATATTGGTGATGCATCTTCTGGAGCTAAAACAGCGCAAGAAGCATTAAATTCGCTTTGTTTAGCACAAGAAAAAGTTCTTAAAAGACTTGAAAGAGCTGGTGTTCAAGGTGATATTGGTCCAAAACTTAATAAAGAAAAAGATGAGTCATATTGGTTAAATCAACCAGGTTCTCCAAAAGCTAAAATAGCTAATGAAAAACCAACTCCTATAACTATTTCTTATGATGAGTTAATTAAATCTTGGACTAAATAATCCTCAATAAAAAACAGAAGTTAAGTTTTATCTTAACTTCTGTTATACTAAAAATCTAATTTATCTTAAGTAGGTTAAAATGAAATATATTTTATCAATCGATCAAGGTACGACTTCAAGTCGTGCAATTTTATTCAATAAAGAGATGAAAGTTGAAGCAATCTCTCAAGAAGAATTTCCACAACATTTTCCTAATTCTGGTTGGGTTGAACATGACCCC
>JBFHGG010000007.1:0-53467 GCA_041583235.1 Halarcobacter sp. | reverse complement strand
CTACAGTGGCAAAAGGAATTGCAAATACTCTCGAACCGACACAATATTTGTATTGAAATCTTCCTAAAAAGGCTTCAAGTATCTCTTTGTTGTAATCTCGAACCGACACAATATTTGTATTGAAATGAAAAAGAAAGATGATTATAAAGGTGCTGTTAAAGCCTCGAACCGACACAACATTTGTATTTAAATTTTAGAAACTTTATTAAGTATGTAGGAATGAAATTTTTGATCGATATCATGATAATTGGCAGGCTATATATGAGAGATATTTTTTAGCTGAGGTATAAGATTATATTATCATTTAATTAAGATTATTAAGAAACTATATCTTATACTTCTTATCAATTAAAAAAAATAGTAAAATTTTATAAATTAGGGATGTAAAAATGATTGAAAAAAATCGCTGGCTAATGGCTCTTTCTGCTGTTGGTGTTCATATTTGTATTGGTTCTGTATATGCATGGAGTGTTTATGTAAAACCAATTCAAACACAAATGAGTTGGGATTTAACAGATGTTACTATTGCTTTTAGTGTGGCTATCTTTTTTTTAGGATTATCTGCTGCACTAATGGGAAAGTTTGTTGAAAAAAATGGCCCTAGGGTATCGGCTATTATTGCAGCTTCTTTATTTGGTTTAGGAACAATGGGTTCAGGTCTTGCTATTATGATGGAATCTAAGATGTTATTATACTTCTTTTACGGAGTGATGGGTGGTTGTGGACTAGGAATTGGATATATTTCACCTGTTTCAACCCTTGTAAAATTGTTTCCTGATAAAAGAGGAATGGCCACTGGACTTGCCATTATGGGCTTTGGTTTTGCTTCAGCTGTTTGGGGTCCAACAATTAAAATTTTGATTGAAGCTGTAGGAATTTCTGGAACATTTTTTATCTTAGGTGCTGTTTATTTTGTAGTTATGTTTTCATCTGCATTATATCTTGAAAAACCACATGATGATTATTTACCAAAGAAATTTGAGCAAAAAATCAAAGAGGGTAAAAAGAAAATCAAAAAAGACCTTGCAAATTTAGGACTTGATGATGCAGTTAAAACTCCAAGATTCTACGGTCTTTGGTTAATGTTATTTATTAATGTAACATGTGGAATTGCAATTATTGGAGTAGCCTCTCCTTTACTTCAAGAAGTTCTTGGTATCTCAGCCATTGCAGCAGCAGCAGCAGTTGGGTTAATGGGAATATTTAATGGTGCTGGAAGGATTGTATGGGCTTCATTATCTGATTTTTTAACAAGACCCGCCGTATATGTTATTTTCTTTGCTACTCAAGCAATTGCCTTTTATATGCTTCCTTCTATTACTGAAATTGTTGTATTTCAAGTTGTTTTATACTTTATTATGTCTTGTTATGGTGGTGGTTTTGCTTCAATCCCTGCATATATTGGAGATATTTTTGGGACAAAAGAACTTGGTGCTATTCATGGATATATCTTAACAGCATGGGCCGCTGCAGGTTTAGTAGGGCCATTAATTATTTCAATTGTAAAAGATGCAACAGGTTCATATTCTCAAACACTTTATGTATTTGCAGGATTTTTTATTGTTGCACTTATTATTTCTATTTTAATGATTATAAATATCAAACAAGTTAAAAAACTAAATAAACATAAATAATAAGAGATTAAATCTAAAAAGAGTTAGACTCTTTTTAGATATTTCTTACATCAATAAAAGTCCCACTTTCAAACTCATCAATTCTTTTTATCATTTTATATAATCTTTTAGCTGCATCAAGAGGTAGTTGAATTTCGCCTTCTTTTAAAACTTTTGCAGATGTAAAAATCTTATCATCAACTTCAAATCTAATAATATCAGTCATAGGAGTTTCAATAACACCAGGTGCAACTGCTAAAAGTTTTGTATTTAACATTTCTTTTGAATAAAGATTTATAAGCATATTAAGAGATGCTTTGGATAAAGAGTATGCTCCCCAGCCTTTTGAACCTTTTATAGCTGCTCCTGAAGATAAAGCAATAATATTTAACACTTTTGATTTTGATAATATATCTAAAAGCTCTTTATTTGCAAAAACATTTAAGTCTAAAACTTTTTTAATTTCATCAACTGTAAGATTTGACATCTCTTTAATCTCACCTAAAGTACCTGCATTTAAAAAAACTGTTTCTATTTCACTTATTTCATTTATGAAAGGTGTAAGTTTCTCTTTTATATCATCTATTTTTGAAAGATCAAAAGCCTTAAAATTAAAGTTTTTATGTTTAATATCTATTTTACTTCTACTAATTCCATAAACAGTAAACCCACTGTCTAAATAAAAGTTTGTTAGTGCTAGTCCCAATCCTGAACTACATCCAGTAATTAATATATTTTTACTCATTTATTTTACTCCTTTTATTTTATTTTATTTCCCATTTATATTTTTTATCATTTTTTACTTTTGTGAAAAATAGTTCTCCTGAGTTTCTCCACGCATCTAATATTATGCTATTTTCAAATGATATGTCATCTCTTGTTAATACAACACTACTATGTTCAAAATATTCACCTCTATTTGCTACTGCTCTAATAAAGTAAAAACTTTTAAAATCTTTTTCTTGTAAATAGTGCATTAAATCATTTGCATAATGATAACAATAACCTTCTTCTTTGATTTTCAAATTTATAAGTATATTATGAAAAAGTGCTGGTTTTATTATTTTATATTTATTTGCAAGATATTTTGAATATCTAATAGCATTAGAAGAAGCATCCTTTGCCTCTTTTTTATCTATTTCTACTGATAAGTTAGCAATCTGTTTTGATAAGTTAATGATTTCTTTATTAATTACTATTTTTTTATCTAAATTTATATTTTGATAATTGACAGCACAAGCATTAAATATAAGAATAATAAAAATAGATAAACAAACTTCTTTCATAAAATATCTTTTTTATTTACATTATAAGTTTATTTAATTAAATTTTACTTTACAAAAGAGAGTTCTTTAGCTATAATCGCACTAATTTAGGGATAGGTAGAAAGTTTTATTAAGTGCAACAATTAAAAATAACAAATGAAATTAAAAATTTAGATACTACAAGAATTAGAAACAATCTTTTTTACTACAAGTATGATTCTAGAAATGTAAAACCACTTTTTAAATCAAATCCTGATGAAATATCATTGGAAAATATTGCCACGTATAATAGTTTCAAGGGTGAAATTTACGAGAATATTATTTATGAACTTCTTCTAGATTATGCACAAAATGATGATTTTATTACAAAGTTTATTTTAAAAGGCCCACATCAAAATAGAATTGATAAGTTTTATAAAACAGGACTTATGATAGATAGAAGTTTGCAAATTGTTTATAAATCTAATTATAAAGATATAAGTGAATTTGATGCACTTTTCTTCACAAAAGATGCTTTATATTTTGTAGAAATGTCTACTTCAAAAAAAACTGTTAGTTTAAATAAGCGACTCGATAAAAAACATGCTTTATTAAAAGTGCTTTTCCCAACTCTTCATATTAGAGCTTTAATTGTATTAACTGAAGGTACTATGGGCTTAAAAAGATTCCCAAGCTATTGTACAATTTGGATTACAAAAGATTTGACAGATAATGATCTTATAAAAAAACTTGTATTTAATAAAAAGAAAATTAATTTTAAAACAACATATAGAGATTCAAAATTTATTGAAGCCTTTACTGTAAGACATAATAAGTTTATATATTTCCAAACTTTAGAATGGATATTAAAAAGATCAAGAGAAAAAGAGAATTTAAAAGTAAATATAGATTTTTTTAAATCAAAAAAACTATTTTTATATTTTGATATATTCACAAAATTATATATTGGCTTTTTTAATAAGGAAGAGTTTCTTGATTTAGTTCCAACTTATGATGATATAATAGAAAGTATTTTTGTAACTATTGAAAAAATTAATACAAAAGATTTTGATATAGTCTTTTATGTTAAAAATAAAAATGGTAAATTAAAACGAGTTAGAATAACACAAAAAGAGATATCAATAAAAGATAAAGAATTAGATGGCTTTACAAATGCAGAAGTTAGATTTATGAAATATTTAATTGAAGCTAAATACTTTTTGAAAAAAGAAGAGATATTAGAATTAACTCATATTTTAAAGAATTTTTCTTTTAATAAATAAGATATTACAAAGACTTATTATATAAAATATTTTCTTGAATTTTATCGTAGTTATATATATCATCTCTAAATTGAATTTTCCCATTTTCATCGATCCATGTTGTTAAGTAAACAATATGAACAGGAATTTTTTTACTTAAATCTAAATCAGTTTTTTCAGTATCAGATAGAATCTCTTCGGCTTTTTCATAATTAACTTTTTTATCTTCTTCTGCTATTGTTTTTAAAAGCTCATGAGGTCTAGATAATCTTATACATCCATGAGAATAAGCTCTTTTTTTATTTTTAAATAAACTTTTATATGGGGTATCATGCAAATAAACAGAATATCTATTTGGGAACATAAACTTCATTCTTCCTAAGGGATTATTATTACTTGGGGTTTGAATGAATCTCATAGGCGCTTGCTTAGAATTTCCTATTAAGTCATTATTTAAATACATACTCCAATCAACACTTGAAATATCAAACTCCATTGATTTATGACTCCAATTCTCAAATACTTTAATGTCACTTTTAACAAGATAATCAGGGTCTTCAATAAGTTTTGGAATAATCTCTTTTCTTACTATACTTTGAGGAATTCTCCAGTAAGGATTTAAAACAATAAAAGACATTTTATGAGAAAAAATGGGAGTAGGGTTATTATATTCTCCTACAACTACTTCCATATCTAATTTTACTTCTCCTTTATTGTACATTTTTAATTTATAATCAGGAATGTTAATAAGTAAATATTTTTCTCCCAAAGACCTAGGCATCCATCTCATTCTTTCAAGATTAACTCTTATTTGTTTGATTTTTTCATTTATTGGAATATTTAATTTTTCAATTGTATTTCTTCCAACTATACCATCTTCAACTAATCCATGATTTTTTTGGAAAGATTTTACAGCTTCAAAAAGATTCTCATCGTATAAATCTAAACAATCATTTTCTATTAAAATATCTTTTGTTACATTTTCTTCAATGTTTCTTTCTTCTATTCGCTTAATACATTCATTATTATCTAAGTCTTTACTTTGTATAAGTCTTTCTCTTAGAGTTTTTATTTGTGGGTAATAGTTGCCTTTTTTTAATGATTTTGTAATTGAAGGAACTTTTATATAACCACCATTATTTGATATCTTTTCATACTCTTTAATAATTTTTGATAATTCATCAGCTTTTGGAAATGTGTAATTTACTGCATTTATTGCAAGTGAAATATCATTTTCTTTAGTAGCTTTATAAAGTAATTTTCTAATATTCTTTCTTACATCATACTTTTTCCAGTTTGCGATGATTTCTTTTTTTTCATCTCGATCTTTTAATTCATTTTGAAACTCTTCCCAATTTATAAAACCTTTTGAAAGGTATCTCATATATTGATGATAAGAGCTTGTTAGCATAATATCTAGAATGATCAATTGTTTAATATCTTTTGTATTTTTATTTATTTTTATTTGTTCATCTATTTTATTTAAATTAAAAAGTTTTTCTGAAAAAGGTTCTAAAACAGCATCATTTTTCATAGAATTAATTAGATCATATGAAATCTGCTTTATTCCATTAGAATTAATCCAAAAGGGAATATAATTATGATCTCTATAATATTTTTTTGTAAAGTTTCTACTTAATATTGATGGAATTTTTTTGGATTTCATTATTTTAATTAATAATCTTTTACTTTCTTTTAAAAATATTTCATCTTTTAATTCTTGAGATATTTTTTGTGAATTATTCATTATATTATGCTTCAATACATTTGCTGAAGCATTTGAAATACTGAAGATAAAAATTAATGTGACAAAAATATATGATAATTTCATTTATAACCTAAGTAATTTTTTAAATTATAGTAAAACTAAACTAATAGAAAGCCTTAATAATTTAATTAACTTTTTTTAAAAATAATTATTAAATTTTATTTATTGTTATATAATTCTAGAAATTATATTTAATCTATTTTTAAGAAATGTTACAATATTATTAATGAGAATAAGGAGTTTGATATGGAAGCTTTAAATTTTAACATTTCTAATTCTGCTATAGCTAATATGTATGAAAATGTGTCAAATAATACTATTCCCACCTTTACTCAAAGCAATGAAAATATTGCATTAGAAAATAAAGAAAGTAAAATACATAATTCTGCTGTAAATGTTTCAATTTCAATGGAAAGTATAAAAGTATTTTTAAATATTAAAAGTGTTGAATTATCTCAAAGTAATTCCTCAGCTCAGAATATGTTAACAAATATAGTTAATAATACTGAAATTTATGATTTTATAGCAGGAAAAGAGATTGATGGTGGATTTAGTCTAAAATCAATTGGATATGAAGGTAAAGCAATTACTGAATTATCTTCTGATGAAGCAAAAGAATTAGTGTCAGATGAAGGTTTTTTTGGTGTTATTGAAACATCTTCAAGAGTTAGTTCTTTTGTTATAGATATGGCTGGTGATAGTGTAGAAGCTTTACAAGAAGGAAGAAAAGGTATTATTCAAGGTTTTGAACAAGCTGAAAAAATGTGGGGAGGAGCACTTCCTGAAATCTCTTATGAGACACAAAAAAAGACATTAGAAGTTGTTGATGCAAAGATTGCAGAACTTTTAAAAACAGATTCACAAAAAGAGACAGAAAATTTAGATATATAAGAATATTAATCTCTTTAAGAAGTCTTATAAATTATATTCTTTATATCTTATGTTTTTTGTTTTTTCTAGACAATTAATTTGATATTCAACCATTTTATCAAAGGGTTTAGTAAATTCTATTAATTCTTTTTCATTTAAATTTTCTATCTTTTGTTTATTTAATAATTCTAATATAAATTGTGTTGATTCAATAGTTGATAAACAATAATCTTCTGGTTGCTCTTTAATTCTAAAATTTGAGAGTCTATCACTCTCAAAACTAACTTTTTTTAAGTTTTTTAGATTTTTGCTAAGACGCAATAACTTTTTTGAACAAGCCCATGTAGAATCTATTATAAAAAGTACAATATTTTTATTTGTTTCTAAACTCTCATTATTTAGCTTAATACTCTCTTTACCTGGGTATAAAATAAAACATTCATTATTAATATTATTTAAAATATCATTTATCTTTTTATGATTTGTAAAATCAATGCCAACATAAATTTCTGAATTTTTTAAAGATTTATTTGTAAAATGACCGGTTCCATTTTTTGTTTTTCTATACTCTTTTGGATGCATTAAAATTATAAATTTTGTTTTTGTATCTATTGGATTTATATATTCACATACACAGGAAATTTTTGGTCTATAACAGTTGTAGCAGGTATCTCTTTGTATCAATTTTAATTTCTTTTTTGAAAAGATTATAGTAAAATAATAATTAGAATACAAGTAATTTTTAATAGGAATTTATAATGATTGATATTACTCAAATGAGAAAAGAGTATATGGATAAGGGCTTAAGTAAAGAGAATTTAGATGAGAATCCTTTTAAACAATTTGAATTGTGGTTTAATCAAGCAATAAATGCAGAATTAAGAGAACCAAATGCAATGGTTTTAGCCACAACAGGCAAAGATATGATGCCAAGTGTAAGAACAGTATTATTGAAAATATTTGACGAAAATGGTTTTGTTTTTTTTACAAATTATAAAAGTAAAAAGGCTAAAGATATAGAAGAAAATCCAAAAGCTGCTGTTTTATTTCCTTGGCTTGATCTAGATAGACAAGTTAAAATTGAAGGAAGTATTGAAAAGATATCTTCAAAGGAGTCTTTAAAATATTTTCTTTCACGTCCAAAAGGTAGTCAACTTGGAGCTTGGGTTTCACATCAAAGTGAAATAGTAAGTTCACGGTCTTTATTAGAAGCAAAATTTAATGAAATAAAAAATAAATTTGTAAAAGGTGAAATACCTTTTCCTGATTTTTGGGGTGGATATATTATTAAGCCTCAAGTAATTGAGTTTTGGCAAGCAGGTACAAATAGATTACATGATAGATTTGTTTATACTTTACAAGAAGATAAATCTTGGAAAATAGAGCGTTTAGCTCCATAAACTTAAGTAAAAAATAGAAGTTTTAACTTCTATTTTTTATGGCCATGTCCACCATGTCCTTTAACACTTTTTCTTTCAACAAGTTCATCTACATTTTCTCCACCAACATCATATGCTTCCCCAAAGCCAAAAATAGCTTCTCCTTTATAAGGTGTGAATTCAAATATTGAAAAATCTTTCATTGATTTTAACATTTTCATTGTAGAACCATGAGTTTTTTCAAAAACTCCTATTAGTTCCTCAAATCTATCATTATCTCTTGGAAGTTTTTTTGAATTACACTGTAAAACCACTCTTTTTCTTCCAAAGATATTTTCACATGAAATTTCATCTTCGATAAAAAATAGTGATACTTGTGTATTATTATCTAAGTTTCTAGAGTGTTTAGCGATTGAACTTATATAAACGTAGTATTTATTTTCATTTTTTATATATGGTGCATAACTTGTAAATGGAGCATTATTCTCATCAATAGTTGATAAAACAACACTTTTAAAATTTTCTAAATAATCTAATAACATTAGGCTTCCTCCCATAGTAGTGATATTTTTACATTATAAATATCTTTTCTTCTTGGTTTAATATATGTTTCTTCTATTTCATAGTTTGATATATTATACTCTTGATTTATTTCTTCAATCTCAGTTTCTAGTTTTTCTTTTAAAGAATTCATATCTTCTGATAACTCTTCTATTTCTGCTTCTACAAATTTTACATCTTTTTTCTCTTTTAAGACTTTTGAAGCATTTTTAATTCCACTTGCTGCTTTTCCAACATTAGTTTTGCTAAGTATTGATTTACCAAAAAATGCACCTAATATTGATGATCCAATAGAAATAAGAGTATCTGTAGTTTGTGCACTTGCTTGATCTTTTTCTTTTTCAAGTTTTACATATAATTTTTCTAATTTTGTTTCTAATCTTTTTTCTTCTTTTTCATATTTTGTTTGTAGTTTTTCAATATTTTCATCAATTTCTTCATTTAATCTATCTTGAATTCTAATTTTAAAATCAACTAAGGTTTCATCTTGTTTTGATAATAATTTTAATCTTGAATTTTTATATAAAGTTAGTTTGTTATTTTGATAAATTTTATTTGTAAACTCCCTTTGTATTAATTTCAATTCTCTTGCGTTTTGCATAAATATAGGTAGGTTATAGTATGAAGTATTTGCTCTTTCTTTATTTGAAAAATCTATTTCTTCTAACTCTTCTTTATCCTCCCAATTTACATTTGAATCTGTTTCATCTAAATATATTTTTTCTATAATTTGCTGTTTTATATCTATATTTTTTGAAGCATTAAAAAAGTTTAATTCACAAGAACTTAAAAGAAATGGCTGCATTTGATATGTTTCTTGTTGTGAAATATAAGAAAAACTTTCATCTAAATCATTGGGTAAAATAGGTTTACTCGAAAGTTCATTTGAATGAGAATTAGTATTAGCTCTTGTAGACGATTTTGCTTGAGGTGAACTTAATGCCTCTTCAATCTTTTGTGCCATAAGTTTTTTGATATCATCTTTAGAAATAGGGCCTTTAAGATAAGATAAAACCCATCTAGTTTGGAATACTTTTATATCATCTTCATGGATATTTTTCATAATAAAATTTCTTTTATCCAAAGAAGAGAGCATTTCCATTAATTCTTTTTTGTCAAATTTTATATTTCCACTTGTTGCTAAGCCATCTATTACTTTTTCTTTGTCTTGTCTTGTTTGAAGACGTCCTATAATCCATGTTCCAATATTTGATAAACCTTTATAATCTAAATCTACAGGATTTTGAGTTGAAAGTATAACTCCAACTCCAAATGATCTAGCTTGTTTTAAAAGAGTTAACATTGGTTGTTTAGAAGGCGGATTTTTAGAAGGTGGAAAATATCCAAAAATTTCATCCATATAAAGTAGGGCTTTAAGTGATGAAGTTCCTTCTTGTCTTCTCATCCAAGCTACCATTTGATTTAATAGAAGAGATACAAAAAACATTCTTTGAGAATCATTTAAATGAGAAATAGAAAAAATTGATACTCTAGCTTTTCCATTCTCATCATATAATAAATTTGAAATATCTAAAGGTTCACCTTCAATCCAAGATTTAAATGAAGGGTTAGCAATAATAGTATTTAATTTAAGTGCAAGTTTTAATCTATCATCTTGTGCAAAAAAAGTTTCTAAATCAAATACTCCTATTTTTTTAAAAGGTGGAGTTACTATTGAAGAAATTAATTCTTCAAGACTTAAATCCTTTTGTAATGAGTAAAAATTCATAAAAATAGAGGAAATCAAAATATGTTCTTTTGAAGATGAATTATCTTTTATATCAACTAAAGATAATAAAGATGAAACAGTAGAACTTACAAGTTGATTTAATATATCACTATCTTCTAAAACTTCTTTTGATGGAGCTTTAAAAGATGAAAGGATAGACACAGGAACTCCTGCTGTACTTCCTGGAGTATAAATAGTAAAATCTGCACTATCTTTTAATTTTTTTATTCTTTCTTTTGATTGAAAGTCTCCAGTGATTCCCTTTTCCCAAACTCTAGCAGTTTTTTCAGCTAACTGCTCTTTACTCATAGAATTATTTATTGCATCTTGTTCTTCAATCCATGGCTTGAAATCACTTCCTTTTAATTCAGGAAAGGTCAATAATAAATTTCCCATATCACCTTTTGGATCTATAATAATTGAGGGAATATTATCAATTGCTGCTTCTTCAAGTAATGAAATGCCAAGGCCCGTTTTACCACTTCCTGTCATTCCAATAATGGCAGCATGCGTTGTTAGGTGTTTGTTTTTATATATTACAGGAAGAGATTCTTTTTCATTGATTCTCTCTTTTCCTATATAAAATAGTTTTAATTTTTCGTAATCAAATGAGCTACTCATAATAAGCCTTTATCTAATAATTTTTAGAAATATTATAACAAAAAAAAAGTGAATGCCTAAGAGACATTCACTTTTAAAGTAATGTAATTTATAGTTTACTTATTCAGTAACTTCTGCATCTGCACTAGAAGCTTTTAATTCTTCAATAGCAGCAGCTCTTTCGTCCTCATTTGTAAACAATGCACTAGTTCCAACAATTTGTCCATTTGAAGATTTAATGTTGAAAAAAGCTTTACCATTTGAAGATTCTTTTAATTCATATTTTGAGTCATCTTGGCAATTCTTTTTAACTGATTCAATGCCATTTTTTGCGCTTGCTTTTTGTGCATAGTTTTCACTTTTTACAATAGTTTTACCCTCCGCATTTACAAAAATAAATGAGAATGGTTCTCTTGCATCACTTTTTCTTAAACTTATAGTCATGTATTTCCCTTTATAATAAATTTAAATAAATTGTATATCAAAATAATTAAAAAAATCTTATTTAGGAAAAGTTCTTTATTCTTCTTATTAAATACTAAACTACTATGATATAAATAGTTATCATAGTAGTTTTAAACTATTTTTAGGAATTAAACTTCTTTGTTTGCTTTTTCTCTTCTTTTTGCTTTCATTTTATTAAGTGCTAATCTTCTCATATCAGCTGTTGTGTCAGATTCATCCATAATTTCAAGTCCTAAAAGAGTTTCAATACAATCTTCCAATGTAATGATTCCTTCAGTTTGATCGTAATTATCTAAGACAACAAACATATGCTCTTTTTTTTCAATAAATTTGCTCATTGCTTTTGAAACAGGGATATTTTCATTTAAAGTAAATGCAGGTTTCATAATAGATTCCATTGATACACTTGTGTCTCTAATTGCTTGTTTAAATAGTTTTTTTGTAAGTACAACTCCCACAATATTATCAATTGTTCCATCATAAATTGGAACTCTTGAAAATTTATATGTTCTTTTATCTTCAAGAATATCTTTTATAGCTGTATTTTTTTCAATTGCATACATTACAGATCTTGGTGTTAATATATCTTTTATCTTCATTTCATTTAAAGTAAGAGTATTTTCTATAATATCTGATTCTAAATCTCCAATTACACCTTCTTCTTCACTTAATAAAGTAGTATGAATAAGTTCCTCTCTTGAAAGAGAATCTGAATTTTCTTTACCTTTTATTTTTTTTGTAACAAATTTTGTAATTAAAATAATTGGATAAGTAAGAAAAACAAAAATTCTAATTATTCTTGCTGAAAGTGGTGCTAGTTGTTTCCAGTATACAGCTCCTATAGTTTTTGGAATAATTTCTGCTAGAAATAAAATTGCAAAAGTTAAAATAATAGAAACAATCATAACTAAAGTTTTGTCTCCACTAAATACATTTTGAGCTTGAACACCAATTGCAGTTGCTCCTAATGTATTAGCAACAGTATTTAAAATTAAAATGGAAGCTATAGAACTATCAATATCAGTTTTTAGTCTCTTTAGTAGTTTACCTGCGTTTGGGTTATTATATTCTAATACAGATATATATGAATAGTTTGTAGATAGAAGAACAGACTCTAGAACGGAACATAAAAATGATGTACCAATAACAATAACAAATAGAAATATTAATACTTCCACCATGCCATCCTTATATTAAAATTACACCTCTGGGAATTATCTTCCAATAAACACTCCTTATTTTTGAAAAAATTAATAGCGAATAATAGCAAAAAATATCTTAAATAAAATTTTTTTGACAAAAAACTCTAATTTTTTGTATAATATTACAAAGAAGTTAATTGAGGAGGAAGTTATGGAATATGGATTAATCCCTAGAATTGATCAGTATTTTGACAATAATAAAATTCAAACTCAGCAAATACAAGCTTCAAATCAAATTACGCCCTTGAAAAATGGAGATGAAGCTAAAATACTTGAAGATGAGGCTTTTTTAAAAGGTGTTGATGAAAAAGCTTTGGCAAAAACATCTGAGTCAAAAGAGGTTTCAAGTCAAAAAGTTGCTGAATATCAAGAAATTGAATTAACAAATTTGAACTTTGGATATAACGAATCTTCACATGACTTTTATGTAAAAGCAATTAGAGGAGAGGCTCAAAATCAATATCCAACAGATGAAATGATGAAATTAAAAGCTTACTTTATTGCAGAGGCGAAAGCTCAAATGGAAGCAGAGTTAAATAATTAGCTTTCATTTGTTGTAATATTTATTTTTATTAATAAATCTCTTGCATAATAAAATTTATCTATATTTTTCAATTCAACTTTGTCTAATAAATGTTGATACTTTTCAAAAACTGGCCAAACTTTTTTATAAGCATTAGGCCTTTTTTTTATAAAATATAAAGCTAAAGCAGTGGCTCCATTTATTAAGCCTTGCAGAGCCTTTGCTTTTTCTTTTTGACCACTTTTTTTAAACTCTTTCCACTCTTCTTCAAGAAGTTCATGTGCTTCAATATATAATCCCTGTTTTAATGCATAGATAAAACGATCAATTGCTAATTCTTGAGTAAAAATAGTTTTGTCATACATTAATTAATTTCTTTTTCTAGATAATAACCTGTGTATGAACCTGTTTTTTTATGATTTTTTGCAAGTCCTTCAGGTGTACCTTCATCAACAATCATTCCACCTTTGCTTCCACCTTCAGGACCCATATCAATAACCCAATCAGAATTTTTAACAATATCAAGGTTGTGTTCAATTACTAAAACTGAATTTCCAACATCAACTAAATGGTGAAGAACTTTTGTTAGTCTATCTACATCAGCAAAATGAAGCCCTGTTGTTGGTTCATCTAAAATATATAAAGTATTTCCTGTATCTTTTTTACTTAACTCTTTACTAAGTTTAATTCTTTGAGCTTCCCCACCACTTAATGTAACTGCATTTTGACCAAGGGTTATGTATCCTAGTCCTACATCACTAAGTGTTTGAAGTTTTGCAAATATTTTAGGAACTTTTTTGAAAAATTCTAAGGCTTCATCAACACTCATATTAAGTACATCTGAAATATTCTTACCTTTATATAAAATCTCTAAGGTTTGAGCATTATATCTATGACCTTGACAATCATCACATTTAACCATAATATCTGGTAAAAAGTGCATCTCTATTTTAATTTCACCTTCTCCTTGACATTTTTCACAACGACCACCTTTTACATTGAATGAGAAACGACCAATTTTATAACCTCTTATTTCAGACTCTTTTGTTTTTGAGAATAATAATCTAAGTTCATCCATAAGTCCTGTATAAGTTGCAGGATTTGAACGTGGCGTTCTTCCAATTGGTGATTGGTCAAGATAAATTACCTTATCGAGTTTTTCTAATCCTTCAATCTCTACCCCATCAACTTTTTTAACTTTTCTTGCATGATTTAAAAGCTCTTTAGCAACAGGAAGTAGGGTTTGTAAAATTAATGATGATTTACCACTTCCTGAAACTCCAGTAATTGCACAAAGATTTTTTAAAGGAATTTGAACATCAAGGTTTTTAATATTATTAATACTTACATTTTTGATTTCTATAAACTCTTCTTGAGGTCTATTATGCACATAATCAATCTTTTTATCACCATTTAAATACTGAGCTGTTAAAGTTTTTGCCTTATGCATCTTATCTAGTGTTCCTGCAAATACGATTTCCCCACCATATTTCCCTGCATTTGGACCAATATCAACTATATAATCAGCTGCTTCAATAGTCTCTTTATCATGCTCTACAACAATTACAGAATTACCTTTTTCTTGTAAGGCTCTTAAAGTTTTAATTAATTTACTAGTATCTCTTTCATGAAGTCCAATAGATGGCTCATCAAGTACATACATAACTCCTGTAAGTCCTGAACCAATTTGAGAAGCTACTCTAATTCTTTGGGCTTCTCCTCCTGAAATACTTCTAGCATCTCGTCCTAAAGTTATATATCCAAGTCCTACATCATTTAAAAAGAATATTCTTTCTTTTATTTCTTTTAAAATAGGAAGTGAAATCATTCTATTTTGTTCACTTAAATACTCAAAATTTTTATCATCTTGGAAAAATGCATGGGCATCTTCAATGGGTTTATTTATAATTTCTGAAATAGTCTTTTGTGCAACAAAAACTGATTGAGAAGAGGGCTTTAAACGGTTCCCTCCACAGTCTGAACAAACTTTTTCAGTCATATACTCAGCCATCTCTTTTTCATCTTTTATCATATCATAAGCAATTTTTACAATACCTTCCCATTTTCTAGTAAGTCTATGTTTTTTCCATGTAAACTTAGCCTCTTCAACTCCTCCATGCAAAATGCCTTTTTGTTGATGTTCAGGTAATTCTTTAAATGGAATTTTAATATCAATATTAGCTGCTTCACAATAAGCAATAAGCATCTTAAAGTAATAACCTTTATTAAAACCATAAATTACTTTTATAGCTCCTTCTTCTATGGCTAATTCATCATTTACTACTTTTTTCATATCTAATGCATATCTAATACCAAGTCCATCACAAGATGAGCAAGCACCTTTGGGCGAGTTAAAAGAGAATGATAAAGGCTCTAAAGGTTCAAAAGAGATTTTACAATCAAAACAAGCCATATGTTCAGAATAATGAACATGTTTTTCACAAGCAAGTTCTTCATGGTTTAGAATCTCAATTTCAAGTTCCCCAAAACTCTCTTTTAGACCTTTTTCAACATCTTGAGCAATTCTATCTTTATTCTCTTCTTTTATTACAACTCTATCAATAACTACTTTTATTGTATGCATTTGAGTTTTTGCTAGTTCTATATCTTCATCAAGTCTAACCATAACTCCATCAATCATAGCTCTTACATAACCTTTTCCTCTTAGACTTTCAAGTAAATCAGCAAAGGTACCTTTTTTTCTATTGATTAGAGGAGCTAGTATTACAATTTTAGAATTTTCAGGTAGTTTTAAGACTTGATCAATTACATCAGATGCACTCATTTGCGAAATAGGCTCACCACATTTATGACAATGTTGTTTTCCAATTCTTGCAAATAAAAGTCTAAAATAATCATATACTTCTGTAATAGTCCCAACAGTAGATCGTGGATTTTTAGAAGTTGTTTTTTGGTCAATTGCAATAGCAGGAGTTAATCCTTCTATTCTTTCAACATCTGGTTTTCCTACTTTATCTAAAAACTGTCTTGCATATGAAGAAAGAGATTCTATATATCTTCTTTGTCCTTCTGCATATAATGTATCAAAGGCCAAAGTTGATTTTCCTGAGCCTGAAAGTCCTGTAAATACAACAAGTTTGTTCTTTGGTAATTCTAAATTAATATTCTTTAAATTGTTTTCTTTTGCATTAAATATCTTGATTTTATCTTGCATTGTTATATAACCTTTAAAATTTTGAAGCAAATATTATATCATAATAAAATATTAAAGAATCATTTGCTATCTTACTAGTTATTAAAATTTGAAGAAATTAAAGGTTCGGTATTTTGAGAATTATAAATAGTTTTGAAATAGAAAATGAAGTATTTTATTTTTATGATATAAATAAGCTTTTTATTAATTATCCAAAGTTGAAAAAATTACCAAAAGTTTTAAAAATATTTTTAGAAGCTAATCTTAGAGAGGCTTCAAATGATAAAGAATTTGATGAAATTGTAAATATATTTTTAAATAGAAAAAAAGAGCTAATAAGATTTACACCTTCACGAGTAATCTTAAAAAAATTTGAGTCAATTTCCACTTTAATTGAATTATCATCAATAAGAGATATCCTAAAATCGAAAAATAAAGAGCCAAATAAAATCAATCCTAAAACAATGATTGATATTTTAATAAATGATTTTGATGAAAAAGATTATGAAATTTATAAAGAAAAAATTTTATTTATAAAGTGGGCAGAGTATGCTTTCAAAAATATTAGAGTAATTCCTCCAAACTTTCTTTATAATAAAGATTTAGATTTAAACTACTTATCAACAATTTTACATATAGAAAAAAAAGATGAAAAGTTTTTTTTATATCCTGAATCAATTTTAGGAATAGAATCAAATAAAAATGAAATTAACTCTTTTGGAGTAGTTGCCTTAAATATTGATAAAATTAATGTAAAATCAATAATTTTAGGAAATAAAATATCTTTTGAATTTCCACAAGTAATTGGTGTAAAAATTCATGGAGAATTAAGAGCTAATGTTTTAATTGAAAATATCAATGATGTATTAAAAGATAAATTAAATATTATAAACTTAAAAGGAAAAATATTAGAGTTTTATGGAAGTGGATTAAAATTTTTAAATATAGAACATAGAAAAGAAATATTAGAACTTTGTTCTACTTATGGAATATTATGCTCCTTTTTTGTTATTGATGATCAAACGATCACTTATTTAAATAGAATAAAAGCAAATGAAAATTATGGAAAATTAATTAAAACCTATTTAAAAAAACAAGGCTTGTTTTATGAAAGCAATGAACAAATAGATTTTGATGAAAAAATTGATTTAGATTTAGAAATTTTAGAAAATTCAATTTTCCAAAAAGAGACATATAATAAAGAAAATATGAATAATAATATCTCTTTAAAAAATATTTTAAAAGGAAATGAATTTTGGCAAAACTTAGAATTTGAAAAAAGTGATACTTATACTTGGAATGAAAACTCAACATATATACAATCTTTAAATACAAGTCCTAATATTTTCAAGCTAGAAAACCTTGAAGAAATAGATATAAAAGATGCTGGAATTTTAGCTTTATTTAATGATTTCGTAAAAGCTGAAGATATTTCTCCTTTAGGAAAAATCTCTTTATACTCTCCTGCTGCTAAGTATTTAGAAAGTAAGGGACTTAAATCATATGAATATGATACTTTTTTAAGTAGAAAGGCAAATACTAATTTAATGCTACGTTCAATTTTTGATAGTTCTAATATTAAAAATCAAATGCTTAAAAAAGAGGGTAGTTTTACAATTGATTATAGAAAGGGTGAAATAGTCTCTATTTATGATAAGGCTCAAAGATTTAAAGAGATTAATAGACCTTTAGTAATATTTGCAGGTAAAAATTATGGAATAGGTGATTCTAGAGAGTGGGCTTCAAAAGGAATAAGACTTTTAGGAGTAAAAGCAATTATTGCTAAATCCTTTGATGAAAATTATAGATTGAGTTTAATAGCCTTTGGTGTTTTACCTTTACAATTTATTGATGATGATATAGAAAGTTTGAATCTAAAAGGAAATGAGTCTATTACAATAAGAGCAAAGGAAATAAAAATTAACTCAAAAGTTGATGTATTTATTCAAAAAGAAAATATAAATATTGAAATTAAATTAAAATCTAGACTTGATACACAAATAGATATAGAGTTTTATAAATGTGCAGGTTTATATCCCCATTTTTTAAAGAGTATAGAAGATTAGGATTAATCAATCTTTTTAATATTTTTAGAAAAAAGTTTTATAAATCATAGTTCCTAAAATAATAAAGTTTAATACTAAAATAGCTTGTTTATAAGAAACAATTGCTGTTACATCTTTAGTTTTTATTCCAAAATATACACCAATTAATGATGCTAACCCAACATTTAGACCCTCTTCAAAAAGCATTTGTCCATTTATTGATAAAGAGGTAAATCCTGCAATTGATGAAAATATTACAAAAAATAAAGATAAACTAGTAGCAATTTTAAGTTGATATTTCATAAAACCAACTAGAATTGGTATTAACATAACAGCTCCACCAACACCAATACTCATGGCAATTATACCAATTACAAAACCAACAATAAATAAAACTAACTTACTATGTTTTTTTACTTCTTCATCAGGACTTGCAGGAGAAAGAAAAATTTTTATTATTGATAGAATAATAATAAGTATAAAGAAATATTGTAAAGTTTCATTTGATACTAAAGATAAGACTAAACTATTTTGTAATCCACCTACAAAACCACCAATACCAATAATTATCCCGTCTTTAAAAACATCTTTTGCTCTTTTTGAATTTAGAAATGATCCATAAATTGAAGAAAATACCATTTGCATAATAGAAATAGCAATTGCTTCTTTCATTAAGTATCCAGCAGATATTAGCATTGGAACTAAAACCATCCCTCCACCAAGACCAAAAAATCCTGATACAAAGCCGGTTATTATTCCAAATAAAACTAATTCTGTCATTTGATTATTACTTTATCGAATTCATTGCTGTAATAAATTTCTTATAAATACACTCTAAATCATGATCTTTTTCACTTAAATCAATTCCCTCACAGTGTTTTATATGATGTTCTAAAAGAGCCACTCTTTTTAATAAGTATTCAAACATTTCTTTATTGATATCAGGTAAGTCACCATGGTTAAGTTTTCCATTTTTATCATCTCTTTTAATTACTTTAGCAGGAACTCCAACAGCTGTTGAGTTTTTAGGAACATCACAAATAACTACTGAATTTGCCCCAACTTTTCCATTTTTTTCAACAGTTATATTTCCTAGCACTTTTGCACCACTTCCTATTACAGAGTTTGATCTTATAGTTGGATGTCTTTTCCCTTTATCTAAACTTACTCCTCCTAGAGTTACGCCTTGATAGATTAATACATCCTCTTCAATAATTGCAGTTGCACCAATAACAACTCCAATAGCATGGTCAATAAAGACACGTCTTCCTATAGTTGCTGCTGGGTGAATATCAGTTTTTGTAAATAAAGAACCAATTCCTACTATAACTCTTGCAGTTTTTTTATGTCCTTTATTATAAAGCTTATTTGCAACTCTATGATTTATAATTGCCCAAACCCCAGGATAATTGAAAAATAGCTCAAGCTTTGATTCTAAAGCTGGGTCATTTAATTTAGGAACAGAAAAATCTTCTTTTATTTGTTTCCAAAGTCCAAGTTCTTTTTGCTCTTTTAATATTTTTTCTTTTATACTTTCATCTTTATTGAATTCTTTAGTCATTCTAACTCCAAGCAGTTTTTAGATAGGAATTTTCATTTAAATATTTTTTCAAAATTTTATAAGTATTATTATCTAAATTCTTTTTTAATATATTTTTAATCTCTTTTGTATCGTAGTCAATATCTTCTAAAATATCAATTATCTTTTGAGATTCTAGAATTTTTTCTAGTTTTAATTCATTATTCTCAAATACTACATTTATTTCTGTAGGATGAGAAAAAAGGTTATGTCTCATGCCAAGAATATCTTGATAAGCTCCTACATGGAAGAAACCAATAAAATACTCTTCCTTATCAAGATCTACATCATGTAAATAAAGAGGTTTTTCAGGATTAAAGGCTATTTCTCCATCACTATCACAAGTAACATCCCATAAAGAAGCACTTCTTGTTGGTTTTTTATCAAGATGAGTAATCGGCATAATCGGAAATTCTTGTTTAATTCCCCAAAAATCAGGGAGTGATTGAAAAATTGAGAAGTTTAACAAATACTTTTCTTGAATTTTATTATCAATTCTTTTTAATTCTTCATAATCGTCAACTTCTAAAAGCCAAATAGCTTTTTTGATAATTAAATTTGTAAGTAATTCTGCATTACTTCTATCTTTTAAATCTATATAACCTAAATCAAATAGCTTTAAAAGTGATTCAAGATGATCAATACTATCATGCATAAACTCTAGGGCTGTTTTAGAATTTATATCATTATAAAGCTCTCTTAACTCTTCAATTAAAGGAGGATTTATTTCTTTTAATCTTAAATGCTCAGAATCATATTCTGCTGAAAATAGTTCTAATACGGGAGTTATTAATACCGTTGATGATGCAGAAATAAATCTTCCTGATTCTGTAAAAATATCAGGTTCTTCAACACCTTTTTGTCGTGCAATATTTTTAAGTGTAAAAATAACATCATTTGCAAACTCTTGAAGGTGATATTGTGTTGTTCTTTGAAATTGTGAATATTCAACAGCTAAACCTCCACCAATATTAATAGCTTTTAGATTATTAGCCCCAAGATTTTTAAGTTCTGCATAAATATGTCCTGATTCTTTTAAAGCATTTTTTAAAGGTTTGATTGTGCTCATAGATGAACCTATATGAAAGTGAATCATTGTTAAGATATCAGTTAAATCATTCTCTTTTAATAATTCAAAAGCTTCTAAAATTTCTGTTGAACTTAATCCAAATTTGGCATCAATTCCACCCGATTTTGCCCAAACTCCACTTCCTGAGTTAAAAAGTCTAACTCTAAGCCCTACATTGGGATTGGGTAAAGAAGTCTCTTTTTCTATTTCAAGTATCATTTCAAGTTCATTTAAACCTTCAATTATAACGGTTATATCATGACCCATTTTTTTTGCAATAAAAGCTAGGTGAATCATCTCTTTATCTTTAAAACCATTTACTGTAATAGGAGCACCCATTTTATTATAAGTCATTGCTAAGAATAGCTCTGCTTTACTTCCTGCTTCTAAACCATAATTATAGTTTTCTGCATTTTTAATAAGTGGTAATAAAAAGTTTGGGAACTGATTTACTTTTAAAGGAAATACAGCATTGAATTTTCCTTTGTAATCATATTCATTAATTGCATTTGCATAAAGAGTAAATAGTTTATCTATTTGTTTTAAATTTAGATGAGGAAATCTAAAAAGTAAAGGTCCTTTATAATCTTGTTCTCTTATTTCTCTAACCATGTCAATTAAGGCTGGTTTAGAAGCATAGTTTAATTTTACTACCCCATCTTCTATAATAAAATTGTTATCTGCCCAAATATCAATACCATAATTTTCCAATACTAAAACTCCTCGATACTTATGGTTTTTTCTTCACCTGTTTTTAAGTGCTTTGTATAAATCGTTCCATTGCTTAATTCATTTTCACCAATTAATGCAAGAATAGTGGCATTTTGCTTTTCTGCAATTTTAAAATGTTTTCCAAAACTTCTTGGTGTATATTCAATAAAAGTTTTTGTTGTTTTTCTTTTTAAATTTGCAATTTTTGTTAAGTTATTTAGCCCTTTATCACTTAACGCACCAAGGTAAATTACTTCCTGCATAGTTTCATTCATCTTTACCAACTCAAGTAGTCTTTCAATACCAATAGCAAAGCCTATTCCAGGAGTTTCTCTTCCTCCTAAAAACTCTACTAATTTATCATATCTTCCACCACCTGCAATTGCACTTTGTGCTCCAATTTCAGATGAAGTAAATTCAAAAGCAGTTTGTGAGTAATAATCTAAACCTCTAACAAGGTTTGTATCTATCACATATTCTATATTATTAAAGTCTAAAATTTCTTTTAGTTTTTCAAAATCACTATCACATTTTTCACATAAATTATTTGTGATTTTTGGAGCATTGTATAATAGTTTTTGACAGTTTTCATTTTTACAATCTAAAACCCTAATTGGATTTGTAAGAATACGATTATTACAATCCTCACATAGCTCTTCTTTTATATCTGTCAAATGTTTAACTAGTTTATCTCTATACGGAGGCATACATGTTTGACACCCAAGTGAATTTAATTGAAGTTTGAATCCAATTTTAAAGAAATCTAAAATATCTTTTAACATCATTATAATATTTGCATCTTCATAAACTGAAGAAATTCCAAAAACTTCTGCTCCAAATTGGTGAAATTCTCTTAGTCTTCCTTTTTGAGGTCTTTCATATCTAAACATAGGTCCATAATAATACCATCTATAAGTTCCACCTGCACGATCATATTTATTTTGTATAAAACTTCTTACAACTCCAGCTGTTCCCTCAGGTCTTAAACAAACGTCATTTTCACCTTTATCAATAAATTGATACATCTCTTTATTTACAATATCAGAACTCTCTCCTACACTTCTTTTAAATAGTGCAGTCTCTTCTAAAATAGGAGTTTCTAAATAGTTAAAGCCATAGTTTTTAGCTATTCTTGAAGCATTATCAATAAAATATGTAAATAATTCACTATTATCTCCTAATATATCATTCATTCCTCTAAGGCTTTGAATATTTTTCTTTGTCATCGTTTTACTCATTTAAAAAATCCTCAATTTTTTCTGCAATCTCTTCAATGCTTAAACTAGCATCAATAAAAATATGATTTAAATTTAACATCTTAACTGTTTTTTTCATTCTATTTTGTATATCAATTAGATAATCTATTCCTCTTGATTCAATTGAATCATTGGATTTCCCTGCTAATCTTTTTTTTAGTTCTTCTTTTGATAATTCTAATAAAATTACATGAGTTGGTAAAATATTTGAAGTTGCAATTAAATTTAAAGAAGTAACAACTTCTAAGGGCATATTTGATGCATATGAAATCCCACTTATTACACTTCTATCACTTATTATAGTTTTGTTTTCATTTGCTTTAATTACTTCTTCAATATGTTCAGCCCGATCTGCTAGAAATAAAAACATTTCAGCAACTTTTGATTTTGCTTCTCCATTTAATGCCATTTCTCTTAGTTTTAAACCAACTTTTGTTCCTCCAGGCTCTTTTGTAAAAATTGCCTCTTGAAATTTTTCTTTTAGAATATCAAGTTGTGTAGATTTTCCTGCTGTGTCAACACCTTCTATTACGACATACATTTTAAAACCTCTTTTGGTACAAGGTGACAAAATTTTCCATCATATTGAATGATTTCTCTTACAATTGTTGATGAAACAAAAGCATTTTCAAGTGTTGGCATAAGATAAAGTGTTTCAAGATTTTTATCTATAGATGAGTTTGCATAACCCATCTGTAACTCATATTCAAAATCGGAGACTGCTCTTAATCCTCTAATAATAGTATTTATTTCTAAGTCTCTTGCTAAATCAACTAATAAAGTATCAAAACCAATTACTTTAACATCTTTAAAATGAGCTGTTGCCACTTCCGCATATTCTACTCTTTGTGCATGAGAAAACATAGGGTTTTTTCTTTCACTTTTTGCAACTGCAATAATCACTTCATCAAAGATATTTGCAGCTCTTCTAATAATATCCATATGTCCATTTGTAATAGGATCAAAAGTCCCACTATATATGGCTTTTTTGTGTGAAGTTACTTGTTCTTTATGAGTATTTGACATATTTATTTCCATCTTTCATATAAATTATGGTTAATATCTAGTAAATCAAACCATTTACCAATTAAAAATTTTTCCATCTCCTCTAGTGTTTGTTGCTTAGAATAATACCCAATCACAGGAGGAGCAATAGTAACCCCTAAGCGTGATAGTTTTAACATATTTTCTAAAGCAATAGTAGATAAAGGCATTTCTCTGCAAGCTATTACTACATCTCTATTTTCTTTATGCATAACTGTAAAAGCTCTTGTTATTAAATTATCAGATATTCCAACCGCACATTTTGCTAATGTATTCTGGGAACAAGGAATAATAATCATTTTATCTGTTTTAAATGAGCCAGAAGCAATAGGTGCTTCAATTTGTGTCTCTTTAAAAATATGAGTATTTTCTCTTTCTTTTAACTCTTTTTTTATATCAATATTTTCTTCTAATTTTAAAGCTTTAATAGCACTTTTTGAAATTACTACAAATGCTTCAATTTCATTTGGTAAATATTGAATAAATTTTAATCCAAGTTTGGCACCACTAGCACCAGTAATTGCTACGACCAATTTCAATTTTAAAACCTTTTTGATGTTTAATAAGAGTTAGATATTACCTAAAAATCACTTTATTTTCAAAAAGATGCTTTTTATTATGAATAATATTATTTAATATAGAAAGATTTAAAGCTTACTTAAGCTAAAAGTGTATATCATTATGTATAACATTTAATAATATAAAATTAAACATTATGTTAAAATTTATTATTAAATATAACTTTTTGTTAAAGGAATAAAGATGTCTAAAATTTTCAGTTTCGTTAGAGTTAACAACAACAATGAGCAGTATACAAGTGAGCAAAAAAATGCTTTGGATTCTTATATAAAAAAGAACAATCTCTCGATTTACCAAGCTATTGAAATTGCAATTGATACCCCTGATGCAGAAAAAAATATGCTTGATTTTCTTAAAAATTGTCAATCTTCATCAACTCTTTTGGTCTATAATTTAAACGCTTTTGGGCGAACGATTGAAACTATTTTAGAAATTGTAAAATTCCTTCTTTCTAATAAAATTAGAATATTAGTTATAAAACAAAATCTTGATTTAGTTGATGATAAAGATATGTTAACTCAAATGATTTTAGGTGTTATTTCTATGACTGTAGGATTAGAAAAAGATTTAATGAGTTTAAGAACTAAAGAAGCCTTAACAGCAAAAAAACTAAAAGGTGAAACCTTAGGAAAACCAAAAGGTACTATTCAAAAATCTAAATTTGATAAACAAAGAGATAAAATAGAAGAACTTTTAGCTGTTGGATTATCTGTAAGAAAAATTGCAAAACTCTTAGGATATAACAATCATATAGGATTAAATAATTATGTTAAGAAAAGAAATATTAGACATAATTTGCCAAACACCCTTGACATAGCAAGTTAAGGGTAATAATAAAAGATTATTTTAAGACATTATAGAAAGGATATAAATGGCAAAAGCAAGTGCTAGACATATTTTATTAAACAATGAAAAACTAGCAAAAAAATTAAAAAAAGAAATTATTAAAGGTGATATAACTTTTGAAAAAGCTGCAAAAAAGTTTTCAAAATGTCCTTCTAAAAAAAGTGGAGGAAATTTAGGTATGTTTTCAAAGGGCGAAATGGTAAAAGAATTTGATAACATTGTTTTTAAAGAAGATGTAAATAAAATACATGGACCAATAAAAACAGAATTTGGATTTCATTTAATTGAGATATTAACAAGATACTAAATATAGGATTTATATGAATACTTTATTTGCAAAAGAAGAATTAAAAAGCTATATTTTTATTATTTTAGGATCATTATTTTTATCCCTTGCAGTTGTTGGTTTTTTTCTACCAAACCATCTTATTACTGGTGGTACAGCTGGACTTGCCTTATTATTACACTATGTTACTCCTCTTACAATAGGCTCACTTATAGCTTTAATTAACCTTCCTTTACTTATAATTGGAATTAAATATCTTGGAAAAGTATTTGCAGTTAAAACAGTAATCACAATTCTTTTAATATCTTTATTTATTGATTTTTTTGCACAAGTTATTGTCCTAAAAGCTTTTATTATTGACACTACTTTAAGTGCAATATTTGGTGGAATTTTTATTGGTATTGGTTTAGCTTTAGTTATTAAAGGAAATTCAAGTGCAGGTGGTTCAACAGTTCTTGCTAAAATAATCTCATCAAAGACAGAAATAAAACCTGGACAAGTTATCTTAATAATTGATACTCTAATTATCTTTTCTGCTTTATTTATACTTAATGATACATCTAAAGTTTTATGGAGTATTATAAGTATATATATTAGTGCAAAAGTTATAGATATGATATTAACAGGTAATCTAAATAAAAAAGTAGTTTATCTTGTAACTGAAAAAACAGAAGAATTAAAAAAACAAATTAGAGAAGAACTTGGCCCTGAAGGAACAATTATAAAAGGTGATGGATTATTTGAAGGTCAAAATAAAAAAATGATATTAATCGTTGTAAAAGTTGGAAAACTTCAAAGGTTAAGACAAATGGTAAGAGAATCTGATCCAAAGGCTTTTTTAATTATTAGTGAAGCAAGCGAAATGCTAGGAAGAGATTAAAAAAGCTTAAATACCTTTTTTATTTTTTACTTTTCTATAAAACAATAATCTTAATCCCCACTTCAAACTATTTATAGTAAAATATTCGACATTTTAAAAAATTGGAGATTTTATGAAAGTATTATTATTAAAAGATGTAAATGGAACTGGTAAAGCAGGTGAAGTAAAAGATGTGAAAGATGGATATGGAAAAAACTTTCTTATTGGAAAAGGTTTAGCATTACATGCAACAAATGAAGTATTGGCAAAATATAAAGCTGAACAAAAAAGAAAAGCAATAAAAGAAGCTGAAGAAATTGCAGCTGCAGAAGAATTATCAGAAACATTAAATTCAACTAAATTAACTATTAAACATAAAATTGGTGCAAATGGACATTTAATTGGTTCTGTTACAAATAAAGAGATTAGTGAATCATTAAAAGAACAATTTGATATTGAAATTGATAAAAAAGCAATTTCATTAAAAGCAAAAATCAAAGCAGAAGGTACTTTTGAAGCTGATTGTAAATTAGGTCATGCTATTCATGCTACTTTAACTGTAGTGATTATTGGAGAATAATTAATGTTTGATGCGACAACGATACTTGCTTATAAAGGTCAAGGCCAAGCTGTAATTGGTGGAGATGGACAAGTAACTTTTGGAAATACAGTTTTAAAAGGTAATGCTACAAAAATTAGAAGACTTTATAAAGATCAGATTTTATCTGGTTTTGCAGGTAGTACTGCTGATGCATTTAATCTTTATGATATGTTTGAAGGTCATTTAGAATCTACAAAAGGTGATTTACTAAAGGCTGTTATTGCATTTTCTAAAGAGTGGAGAAAAGATAAAGTTTTAAGACGTCTTGAAGCTATGATGATTGTTTTAAATAAAGAACATATTTTTATTCTTTCAGGAAATGGTGATGTTGTTGAACCTGAAGATGGAAGTATAGCATCTATTGGATCTGGTGGAAATTTTGCAATTTCAGCTGCTCGTGCTCTTTCAAAACATTCAGAGCTAAAACCTGTTGATTTGGTTAAAGAGTCGCTAATGATTGCAGGTGAACTTTGTATTTATACAAATCAAAATATTAAAATATTAGAATTAGAGGATTAAAAAAACCTATGGATATGACACCAAAACAGATTGTTTCTTATCTTGATGATTATATTATTGGACAAAACAACGCTAAAAAGACTATTGCTTTAGCATTAAGAAATAGATTTAGAAGAATGAGAGTTGAGCCTGAACTTCAAGAAGAGATTATGCCTAAAAATATTCTTATGATTGGAAGTACAGGAGTTGGTAAAACTGAAATAGCAAGAAGACTTGCAAAAATGATGGGATTACCTTTTATAAAAGTAGAAGCTTCAAAATTTACAGAAGTTGGATATGTTGGACGTGATGTTGAGTCTATGATTAGAGATTTGGTTTATGAATCAATTAATCTTGTAACAAAAGAGTTTGAAGAAAAAATCAAAGACAAACTTGATGATGAAATAAATAGACAAATTATTGAAAAACTTCTTCCTCCTTTACCTGAGGGAGCAACTGAAAGTGCTAGAGAATCTTTTATTAAAACATATAATAAAATGGAAGCAAAACTTTTAAATGGTGAACTTGATGATAAAAAAATTGAACTTGAACTTCCTAAAAATGCTCATGTAGAAATTCTAGATTCTTCAATGCCAATGGATATGAGTTCTATGCAAGAAAGCCTAAATAAAATGCTTGGTGGTTTAAATAAAGAGAAAATTAAAAAAGAGGTTACAATAAAAGATGCAAGAGTTCTTTTAAAAGATGTTGCAAGTGATAAACTTCTTGACCAAGATGCAATAAAAATTGAAGCTTTAAAAAGAACAGAAAATGGTGGTATTATTTTCTTAGATGAGCTAGATAAAATTGCAACTGGTTCTAAAGCACAGAATCAAGATCCATCAAAAGAGGGTGTTCAAAGAGATTTACTTCCAATTGTAGAAGGAAGCTCTGTACATACTAAATTTGGACAAGTAAAAACTGATCATATTTTATTTATAGCTGCTGGGGCTTTCCATGTTTCAAAACCAAGTGATTTATTACCCGAGCTTCAAGGAAGATTTCCTTTAAGAGTAGAGCTTGATAATCTTGATGAAGATGCTTTATATAAAATTCTTACAAATACAAAAAATTCATTACTTAGACAATATCAAGCACTTTTAAAAGTAGAAAATGTTGAATTAGAGTTTGATGATGAAGCTATTCATGCCTTTGCTAAGTATTCTGTAACTGCAAATGAAAAAACAGAAGATATTGGAGCAAGACGTCTTCATACTGTTATTGAAAAAGTTATTGAAGATATTTCTTATGAAGCTGATGAAAAAAGTGGAGAAAAAATTATTATTACAAAAGAACTTGTTGAAGAAAAGCTAGATGATATTATAGAAGATGAAGATACAGCAAGATATATCTTGTAGTATTTTAATTATTTTTTTGATAGAATTAATTAAATTCCAATTGGGAGTAGTAAATGAAAATAGTAACTTTTATTGAAATAGACGAATCACTGATTGATAAAAAACATACAGTTTGTCATTATGAAAGTGATAATTTATTAGAAAATGCAAATATTGCAATTTTAGATATTGATACAATATTTGAATTTGAAGAGAATAAATCAAATATGTGTGCAGATAATTTTGTTTCAGTAGCTATCATTGAAGACGATAGCGATTATGATGCTTTTAAAAACTTTGGTATTGATACTTGGATAAAAAAAACTGATTTAGGTGATTTAAACTCTTTATTAAATTTAATTGAAAAAAGGTTTTTCTCATAATAGTAGATACTCATATCCATTTGGATAATAAACAATATTACGAAGATATTGATGAAGTAATAAATCGTGCACTAGAAGGTGGAGTTAAAGGTTTTTTAATTCCTGGTGCAGATTTTAATGATTTACCTCAAGCTATTAACTTATCAGAAAAGTATGATGAAATATTTTTTGCTGTAGGAATTCATCCTTATGATATAGAACAGTATGATGAAGAAATTATGCAAAAGTATATTAATCATCCAAAATGTATTGCCGTTGGAGAATGTGGTCTAGATTATTTTAGATTACCTGAAGATGAAGAAGAGAAAAAACAAAATATAAAAAAACAAAAAGAAGTTTTCATAGCTCAAATTGAGTTTGCAAAAAAAGTGAAAAAACCTTTAATAGTTCATATTAGAGAAGCTTCAAATGATTCAAGACAGATTTTAATAGATTACAATGCAAAAGAAGTTGGAGGTGTTTTACACTGTTATAATGCAAGTGAACATTTACTACCTTTGGCTGAGCACAATTTTTATTTTGGAATAGGTGGAGTTTTAACTTTTAAAAATGCTAAAAAGTTAGTAGAAGTTTTACCAAAAATACCAAAAGATAAATTACTTATTGAGACAGATGGCCCTTATTTAACTCCTACACCTTTTAGAGGAAAAAGAAATGAACCTTTATATACAACTTATGTAGCGGATAAAATTTCACAGCTTCTTGATATACCAAGAGATGAGATAGAAAAAATTACCACCACTAATACAATTACCTTATTTAAGCAGTTTTCTACAATTATTTAGATAAAATACAACCTATTTCATAAAATAGGATTGTATTTGAAAAGATTAATTATAGTAATGTTTTTTTCTATCTATTCATATGCTTCACTTATAGGGTCAAATTTTTCTCAAAGAGATTTACAAATATTAGAAGATTTAGATATCAAATCATCTTTTATAACTGATTATAAACTACAAGAAGTATACGAACAATATCAAAATAACAGAAACTCTCGACATTATGTATCAAAATTAAATGAAGCATCATTATTTGTTCCAAGAGTAAAAGATATTTTAAGACAAGAAGGTATTCCTGATGTATTTATTTACATGGCAATGGCTGAATCAGATTTTACAATAGATGCTAAATCAAATGTAAAAGCTACAGGTCTTTGGCAGTTTATGCATAATACTGGCTTAAGATATGGTCTAGAAAATAATATGTATGTAGATGAAAGAATGGATTTGGTTAAATCAACAGTTGCTGCAACTAAATATTTAAACTCTTTACATAATAGATTTGATAAGTGGTATTTAGCCGCTATTGCATATAACTGTGGAGAAGGAAGAGTAATTGAAGCTCTAACCCGAGCCACTTTAGATTTATATGTTAAAAAAAATCCAAGTCAAAAAAATAGTAAAAAAATTCGAAACTTTAGAAAAACTATTTCTTTATATCAACAAAGAAAAATAGGCTTTTCTGCTCTTTCAAAGATTTATAGGGAAGTTAAAACTTGGAAGAATCAACCAGATGTCGAAGATATATTAGTTGTTCAAGATAAAATTGATAGACAATATTTACCTAAAGAGAGTAGAAGATATATAAGAAAAATCATTTCACTAGCAATGATGAATTCATTAAATTTTATAAAAGAAGATAAAAATTCGCATTTGCTTAATATAGGAATTTCTACAACAATTGCGACAGTTCCTGTTCGTGGTGGATTGCATTTAAAAAATATTGCAGAGTCAATTGGAATGACATATAAAAACT
Organism: Halarcobacter sp.; assembly: GCA_041583235.1. Classification (GTDB taxonomy): domain Bacteria; phylum Campylobacterota; class Campylobacteria; order Campylobacterales; family Arcobacteraceae; genus Halarcobacter. The sequence goes on along the minus strand of JBFHGG010000007.1, from coordinate 22,246 downwards.
TATTAGCTTTAAATAAGCATATTAAACAGTCTATTATCCCACCTAATGAAAAATATTATACAATAAATATTCCGTATACTAGACTTACGAGATTTAATCAAAATAAAGAGAAAATAAAAGATACTAAGTTTGCAATTCATATTGTAAAAAGGGGGGATACTTTATCTCATATTTCGCGAAAATATAAAGTTCCTACAAAGTTAATAAAAGAGTATAATAATTTTAAATCTAATATGTTATCTATAAAACAAAAGATAGTTTTACCAATTCCTAGTGATATGATCGGAAAAATTAAATTTGCTACAAGTGATTTTAAATCAAAAAGAATTAAAAAATATACTGTGAGAAGTGGTGATTCTTTGTATTCAATTGCAAAAAAACATAAAATTAATGTAAAAAAACTTATGAAAGATAATAAGATGAAAAATACATTATTAAAAATAGGAGATAGACTTGTTCTTAGATAGAAAATATAATAAATTAATTAAAATTTCAATATTAACAGTAAGTGCAAGTATTCTTTTTACAGCTTGTTCTTCTAAATCAAGTTCTTATACAAGCTCAATTCCTTTTATTGGAAAAAAGACTTATAAAAAAATTCCAAAAGAAAAAATAAGAAACTCAAAAGCTATGCATAGAGCAACTATGAGACCTTATAAAATTGCTGGAAAATGGTACTATCCTACTTTAGCAAAAGTTTCTGATGTGCAAAGAGGAATTGCTTCTTGGTATGGACCGAACTTCCATGCAAAGAAGACTTCAAATGGAGAAATTTATAATATGTATGCAGATACGGCAGCACATAAAACTTTGCCTATGAATACAATGGTTAGAGTAGATAACTTAGATAATGGAAAATCTGTTATTGTAAGAATTAATGATAGAGGTCCTTTTGTTAGTGGACGAATTATTGATCTTTCTAATAAAGCGGCTCATGATATAGGTATGGTAAAAAAAGGAACAGCAAAAGTTAATGTAACTGTTTTAGGATTCCATGCTAAAATTGCTCAAACAAAAGCAGAAAAAGAAGAAACTGCAACTGTTGGAAAATACTTTATTCAAGTTGGAGCATTTAGAAGACTTGAAGGTGCAAAAATTACAAAAAGAAAATTTGAAATGGCACTTGAAGCTGGCTATAATGTTATTATAAAAAGTACAGATTTAAATAGAGTTTGGATTGCAGGATTTAGATCAGAAGCTGAAGCAATTGATTTCAAAGATAGAAATGGCTTAACTGGCTCTATGATTATTGCTGAATAGGAAGAAAAATGACAGAATTTAAAAGAGAAACAAAAGAAACTAATATTATATGTAAAGTTGATATTGAAGGAAATGGTACTTCAACTATAAATACTGGAGTTGGATTTTTTGATCATATGTTAGAAGCTTTGTCAAAACATAGTGGTATTGATATTGAATTATCTTGTAAAGGTGATTTACATATTGATGCTCATCATACAGTTGAAGATTGTGGAATTGTTTTAGGAAAAGCTTTAAAAGAAGAAATTTTCCCAATAAAAAATGTAGAAAGATATGGAAATGCAACTGTTGTTATGGATGAAGCAGCTACAACATGTGCCTTAGACTTATCAAATAGACCTTTTTTAGTTTATGAAGTAAATATTTCAGGAAAAGTTGGAGAGTTTGATGTTGAGTTAGCAGAAGAATTTTTTCATGCTCTAAGTGGAAATGCTGGCTTAACTGTACATATCATTCAAGATAGAGGAAGAAATAAACATCATATTTTAGAAGCTAGTTTTAAAGCTTTTGCTGTAGCACTTAGACGAGCCCTAGCAAAAAATGAAAAATTAGGGATTCCTAGTACAAAAGGTGTTTTATGATTGAGCTTATAGTTCTTGATGTTGATGGTACCTTAACAGATGGTGGAATTACTTATTCAAATTCTGGTGATGAATTAAAAACTTTTGATGTAGCAGATGGTTTAGCTATTGCAACATGGACAAAAAAACTTGGTAAAAAAGCTGCAATAATTACAGGACGAACTTCTTTAATAGTAGAACGACGTGCAAAAGATTTAAAAATTGAGCATCTTTATCAAGGAACTCATAAAAAAGCTGAAGTTTTAGAAAATATTTTAAAAGAAGAAGGCCTTTCTTGGCATCAAGTAGCTGCTATTGGTGATGATTTAAATGATTATAAAATGCTTAAAAAAGCTGGCCTTTCATTTACTCCTGCAAATGGTTCTAAATATATAAAAGATATTGTAAATATAAAATGTTCTTCATTTGGTGGCAAAGGTGCTGTTAGAGAAATGATAGAATATATTATAAAAGAAGATGGAATAGAAGAGGATTTTATTAACGCATGGCTATAAGAGGTTTTATATTTATTCTTTTGAGTTTAGCTATTATTTCTTACTTTGTTCCTATTGAAGAGAGTAATAAAAAAGACACAAATGAAGATATAGCATTGTTGACTTTTAATGATTCTACAATGTATACCCTAACGCCTGAAAGTATGAATAGAGTTATTTATTCATCAAAGGTTTTAAGATATAAAACAAGAGATGTAATGCATGAAGGTGCTTTAACAATAAAGGGGAAAGATAAAAATAATAAAGAGATTACAGATATCCTTTATTCAGATATTATTATTAAAAGAGGCGATAGTTTTAAGTTTTTAAATAATGTAAAATATAAAAGAGATAATGTTATTACCTTAAATACTAATGAATTAATTTATAATGCCAAAACTAAAATTGCAGAAAATACCTTACCTTTTGATGGTATTTATTTTGATAATTATATTAAAGGTGAAAATATTTATTTAGATTTAAATAAGTATTATATGAAATCACAAAATACCCATTTTGAAATAGAAACAAAAAAGAATTAAAGGAATATTTTATGAAATTTTTACTTGGATTATTAATAACGTCAAGCTTACTTTTAGGAGCAAGTGAAAAATTAATTATTGATGCTAAAAACTTTGAAACAGATGATGCTAAAGGTATTACAGTTTTCACAGGTAATGTAAAACTTAAAAAAGTAAAAGATAAGCTAAACTCAAATAAATTAGAAATTTATATGAAACCAAACTCTAAAGGTAAAAATAGACAACCTTTAAAATATATTGCAACAGGTAATGCAGATTTTGAAATCCATTCAAATGGAAAAATATATATTGGAAAAGGTGAAAAAGTTATATATGAACCTACAACTCAAGAGTATACAGTTATTGGAAATGGATATTTAAAAGAGACTACAGAAAACAGAGAGCTTTTTGGAGATAAAATTTTTATTAATCAATTAACAGGAAATGCAAGAGTTAGTGGTAGTGAGAAAAAACCTGTTAGATTTATTATAAATATAGAAAATGGTGGTAAAAAATAATGAAAATAGTAGAAGCAAATTTTTTAACTTCAGCACAAAGTATAATGGACTCACCAAGTCCTGATAAGGCAGAAATCGCTTTTTTAGGAAGAAGTAATGTTGGAAAATCTTCATTATTGAATACTCTTACAAATAGAAAAGGCTTGGCTAAATCCTCTTCAACTCCTGGAAAAACTCAACTTATAAACTATTTTGATATTAAATTTAAAACAGAAAATGAAGAATTACCTTATTTATATGCAAGATTTGTAGATTTACCTGGTTTTGGTTATGCAAGAGTCTCTAAAAGTTTAAAAAAAGAGTGGAATAAAAATTTAACAAACTATTTAGAACAAAGACCATGTTTACAAATATTTGTACATTTAATTGATTCAAGACATCCAGGACTTGCTATTGATAATAATGTTGATGAATTTTTAAAAGAGCATAAAAGAGGGGATCAAATCATTATTAATGCCTTTACTAAAATTGATAAATTAAAGCAAAATGATTTACAAAAATTAAAAAGAGAATATCCTGAAGGGATATTTATATCAAACCTTAAAAAAAGAGGTATGATGGATTTACAAAATGCTATAACAGGATATTTATTTGGAAATTAGATTTTATAAACCAACTGTTGATGATATAGAAAAAATGCAAGAAATTGTAAAAGCTGAAGTTGACAAAGGTACAATTTTATTAAGAACAGAAGATGAAATGGCTAATACAATAAGATCTTATACTATTGCTGAAGTAGATGGAGAAATGGCAGGTTTTACTGCCCTTCATATTCATTCTAGAAGACTTTCAGAAGTTAGAAGTTTAATTGTTTCTGAAAAATTTAGAGGCTTAAAACTAGGAAAACAATTAGTAGAAGCTTGTATTACAGAAGGTACCAAATTAGGTCTTAAACAGATTTTGTCTTTAACATATCAAAAAGGTTTTTTTGAAGCTTTAGGTTTTGATGAAATTGAAAAAGATCAAATTCCTGAACATAAAATCTGGGCTGATTGTATTAGATGTAAATATTTTCCTAAGTGTGATGAAATTGCAATGGTTTATGATTTATGATTAAATTGCTAAAGCTTTTATTTTTAATTTATATTTTTTCAATAAATGCTTTTGCACAACTATATTTTACAAAAAAAGAAAATCAGTATATACAAAAAAACAATGTAAAAGTTGCAATGCTTCCAGATTTTCCTCCTTTTAGTATCTATAATGATAATAAATTAAGTGGTTATTCTTATGATATCTTGGAACTTATATCAAAAAAAACAGGCTTGAATTTTCAATATGAAATTGATAAATGGCCAAAAAATATTAAAAAGTTTAAAGAAAACAGGGTTGACATTATCGATTCTATTTCATTTAGAGAAAATAGATTAGAGTTTACAAATTATATAAATCCTTATTATGAAGTGCCATTAGTAATATTTTCAAGAAAAGAGTTAAAAACTTATACAGGTTTATCTTCTTTAAAAGGTAAGAAATTAGGAATTACTAAAAATATTTTTTATAAAAAACAAGTTGAAGATCTAAAGGTTTTTAATATTGTTGAATATGAAAGTTTTGAAGATAAATTAAGAGCCTTAGCTTTTGGCGAAGTTGATGTAATCTTTGGACATCTTTTAAGTACTCAAATTGCTATTAAAAAAAGCCAATATACTAATATGAAAGTATTAGACGAGTTAAATTTAAAAAATTTAAGTAAAACAGATTTAAGATTTGGAATAGTAAAACAAAATACTATCTTATATTCAATAATGAATAAAGCTTTTCTTGACATCTCATTTGAAGAATGGCAAGTTTTACATAATAAATGGATAAGTGTTTATACCAATGATAAACTACCTTATTTTTATTCCAATATTAAACTAACAAAAAAAGAAAAAGATTTTTTAGAAAAAAATAAAATTAATTGTATTACAACTAAAACTTGGCCACCTTTTAGTCTTTCAAAAAATGGAGAGACTTTTGGCTTATCTCATGATTATTGGAATTTAATTAAAAATAAGACATCTATTAATTCAAAATGTAAAATAGTAGACACTTTTGATGAAGTATTAAAACAAATAAAAGAAAAAAAAGCTGATCTTACTTTATCTACTGCAATAACTAATGATAAAGTCAAATATGCAAAATTTTCTATTCCTTATCTTTCTTTTCCTATAGCAATTGCTACAACTACAGATAAAAGGTATATTTCTGAAACTTCTTTCTTAAATGCTAAGAAAGTTGCTGTAGTTAACTCTCACAGTGCATATAATATTTTAAAAGACAAATACCCTAAAATTGATTTTGTAAAGGTTAATAGTAATTTAGAAGGATTAAAACTTTTATCAAAGGGTGATGTTTATGCACTAATTGATGCTTTACCTGTTTTATCACAATTAATTTCTGATTATGGTTTTAAAAATTTAAAAATTTCAGGAACTACAGAATTTAATTTTGATATTAGAATGATGGTTAGAGATGATTATGGAGAGTTAGTTTCAATTATAAATAAAGGAATTCTATCGATTCCTGAAGTAAAAAAACAAGAAATAAAAAATAAATGGTTATCTGTAAAAGTTGAAAGTATTTTAGATTATTCAAAACTTTGGCAAATAGGCTTAATAGTCACAATAATACTTTTAATCTTATTTTACAGACAATATATTTTAAATAGACATAATAATAAACTAAGAAAAGCTAATACTGTTATTGAACTAAAGACATTAGAACTTGAAGTTAAAAGTAAGCAGTTAGAAAAACAAAAACAATTATTTGAAAAAATTTATCATGAATCTTCGGATGGAATACTTTTAACAAAAGTTGGCAGCAATAGGGTTTCTGATTGTAATAAAGTTGCATATGAACTTTTAGGTTATAATAGCAAAGAAGAGTTAATGCTACTATCACCTGAAGCAGTTGTGCCAATAAAACAGCCTGATGGTACATTCTCCATGAATATTATTATTGCTAAAATGAATGAAGCTTTAAAAAATGGTTCAACATACTTTGAATTAGTTCATAGAAAAAAAGACAATAGTGAAGTTTGGTTAGAGGTTTTAATAACCTCCATTATTCTTAATAATGAAGAGTTTTTACATATTGTTTGGAGAGATATACAAAGTAGAAAAGATATGGAAGAAAAATTAAATATTCTTACTCATAAATTAGAAGAAAGGGTTCAAGTAGAGGTAAAGAAAAATCAAGAAAAAACTACTCAATTAATAGCCCAAAGTAGACTTGCTCAAATGGGAGAGATGATATCAATGATAGCTCACCAATGGAGACAACCATTAACAGCAATTTCTGCAACTACAAATAATCTTCTTATTAAAATGATGCTAGATACTAAAATAGAGAAAGAAGAGTTAGAAAATGAAATTAATTTAATATCAGAATATTCTCAACATCTCTCTTTTACTATTGATGACTTTAGAAATTTCTTTAAAACTGATAAGGAAAAAGTATCTACTAAACTGGAGAATGTTATTGATAATACTATTTCTATAGTAAAAAGTTCTTTAGATTCTTTTGGTATAAAACTTATAATTGATTATAAATGCAAAAAAGAAGTTAATATTTATGCAAGTGAACTTAGTCAAGTTATTTTAAATATTATTAAAAATGCAGAAGATGCTTTAGTTGAAAATCTTATATTAAACCCTGAAATAAAAATCACAACTTATTATAATGAGGATAGTGCTGTAGTTACAATTAGTGATAATGCAAATGGAGTTTCTAATGATATAATTGATAAAGTTTTTGATCCATATTTTTCTACAAAAAAATCAAAAGAAGGTACAGGAATAGGTCTTTATATGAGTAAAATTATTATCAATGAACATTTTAAAGGTAATTTAAGTGTATATAATGATGATAAGGGAGCTGTATTTGAAATAGAAATACCTTTGACTTAAGAGTCTTTATTTAAGGCACTTCAAAAAACTTAACTTACAATTGTTCCAAAACTAAAGTAAAAATGTTCTAATTTAATAAAAAAGTTCTTCTACTCTTTCTTTTATTCTTATTCTTAATATATTTTGCATAAGTAAATAAAGCAATATTGGAATTTTTATCCTCTTTACTTCAAATAATCTATAAAAGATTTTTGAAGTAAATATGATTAGATAAACTCTTTTATGTTTTTAAATGTTGTATCGACTATTTTGTTTCTTGCTTCAATAGATGCCCAGGCAATATGTGGTGTAATCACTAGTCTATCTTTGTTTTTTATATAATTTAAGGGATTTTCTTTTTTAATTGGTTCATGCTCAACAACATCAAGTCCACAATATAATACTTTCTCTTTATCAAGTTGTTTTGCTAAATCATCTTCATTTATTATTCCACCACGGCCAACGTTAATTAATATTGCACCATCTTTAAGTAAGGGTAAATTTGATTTGTTAATTAAATTTCTTGTTGCCGAATTCAATGGTGAATGAATTGATATAACATCAGAAGTTTTTAACAATTCTTCTAAACTCATTTGATTAAAATCAGAGTTTGAATTTTTTCCTGAAGTTGAATAATAGTTTACCTTACACTCAAAAGCTTTTGCAATATTGGCAACTCTTTGTCCAATATTTCCTAATCCAATTATTCCCCAATTTTTATTTTCTAAGTCATAAAAAGGTTTATCTAAATGAGTAAAAATATCTGATTTCTCCCATTCACCTTTTTTTACATAATCTTTATAATAATCAAGTTTTTGTATAAAATGCAGTGCCAAAGTAATGGTTAATTGAGCAACTGTTGATTTTGCATAAGCTACAACATTTTTAACTTCAATGCCTTTTTCTTTTGCATATTCTAAATCAACATTATTTGTTCCTGTTGCAGTTATACAAATAAGTTTGATATTTGATTTTTCCATAGTCTCTTTAGAAATTACTACTTTATTAGAAACTACAACATCACAGTTTTTTACTCTTTCTAATACTTCGTCTTCATTTGTTGTTTCATATATTGTCACATTACCTAATTCATTAAATTTTTCTAAAGAAATATCTTTTCCTAATGTTTTTCTATCTAAAAATACTATTTCCATTTTTTAACCTTAAATGTTTTATTTGTATTATCCTAAATTAGTATTAATTTTATCTTATGAAAATAGAAATAAATTTAAGATTTTAAAATCTTTTTTATCTGATTTTTAATTATAACAGGTACAAAAAACATTGAAACTATATATGAAATTAAAGTACCACCAATAAGGGCAACTCCTAAACCTCCAAATACTGCATCAGAGGCTAAAAGTGAAGAAGCGAATACCATAGTTAGAACTGTTAGTATAATAGGCTTAGAACGTGTTGCAGTGGCTTGTGCAATTGCTTCGTTTATACTTAATCCTTTTTCTTCAACTAATTGCTTAGAAAAATCAATAATCAATGTTGAGTTTCTAGAATTAATTCCAATAAGTCCAATAAATCCAATAAGTGAAGTTGCTGTTAGATAAAATGTATCTTCTGTAAATAAATCCATAATTACATGGGCAAAAATAACACCAACTATAGAAATAAAACTTGCTAATACAATTCCTCCTGAAATAGCAAAACTTTTATAATAAATCACCATTAAAAAAAAGATTAATACTAATGCAATTATAAATGCACCTCCTAAATCAATAAAAGTATCTATAGTTACTTTTAGTTCTCCATCCCAAATTAGCTTAAATACTTCAGCTGTTTTCTTATCTTTGAATTCAAGGTTTAACATATTTGATTTACTTATTTCATAATTATTTTTAAATGTTTCTAAAAACTCTTCTCTTGCATCAAGCAAGGGATAAATTTGACTATCTTTATTAGTTTCAGCAATTACATTTATCATAGGTGTAAGATTTTTTGATGTTAAGCTAGGCTCTTTAATAGTTTTTTTAATATCTATTAATTCACTTAAAGCAACGGTAAAACCATTTTTATTTATTAGTTTTAATGTTGATAATTTATCTAATATATCTTCTTTTTGATTAGATTTAAAAACTCTTTGTTCATCCAATCTTAAGAAAATAGGAACTTGGCTTTGGGAATCTTTTTCATTTACAACTGATAGTGTAAGACCTTCATATGCTATAAAAAGAATATTTTTTACTTGTTCAATTGAAATGCCACTTTTTATAATTTTATTATTATCAAGTGTAATTTTAAATTCATAAAAATCTTCGTCAGCCATAATATCTACATCTACTAAAGTTTTTTGGTTTTTTAATACCTTTGCTACTTTTCTAGCAAAATCACGTCTACTCTCAAAAGAGTTCCCTCCATAAATTTCTGCTACGATTGAAGCTAATACAGGAGGACCAGCAGGAAGTTCTATTAACTTAATATTTGCATCATATTTAGAGCAAAGTTTTAAATCATCTCTAATACTTGAAATAAAGTTATAACTTGAAATTTCTCTATTTTTTGCTTTTTTTATATTTACTATTATCTCAGCTTGAGATTGTTTATCTTTTAGAGCACTTTGTTTTACTAAAGCTGCAAAATCTAAGGGTTGACCTTCTGCAATAAATACCGAAATATTGGTCACTAAATCTTTAGAAATCAGTTTCTTTGATATACAAGAAGTTACTTCTTTTGTTTGTTTTATTGAACTTCCTTCTTTTAAATCAACATAAACTGAAAAAGTATCTGAGTCTTTACTTGGAAGCATTTTTGCTTTTATAATTTGTGTTGGGAAAGTTGCAATACAGAGAGCAAAAAGTATAAAAGTAATAGCATAAACTAAAAAAGATTTAGAAGGGCTTTGAATTATATTATAAATAAATTTTTCTAATTTCATCATCAAACCTTACAAAAATTTCTTAACTAAATATGGAGTAAATACATATGCAACTAGAAGTGAAACAATAAGTGCAATAGGTACAAAAACAGGAAGAGGGTGCATAAATTGTCCCATCATTCCACCTACAAAAAACATAGGAATAAATGTCATAATTATTGCTATTGTTGCAATATTTGTGGCATTTCCTATTTCATTTGTGGCATTTATTGAGATAATTTTAATATCTGTTTTACCTTTATCTTCTTTTTTATGTCTTACTATGTTTTCAATTACAATAATAGCTGCATCAACAAGCATTCCTAAACTTACAATTAATGCAAATAAAGTAATACGATTTATAGTTTCATCCATCATAAAGCCAATAAAAAGTGTAAGTGATAAAATCATTGGAACTAAAAGTGAAACAATCATAGCTTCTTTAAAGCCTAAAGAAAAGATAAGTAAAATAGCAATAATAACAATTGAAATTAATAAGTTTTGTACAAGTGAATTAACAGCATTATTGGCTGTGTATCCATCATCTCTAGTGATTATATATTTAATATTTTTTTCTTGAAGTTGTGCTTTTATAGAATCAATATAATTAAATATATTTTCATTTATATTTACAGAATTTGTACCTTTTAGTTTTGAAACAGTTAATGTTAATTGTTCAATAGTTAAATCTTTTGTATCTTTTTTATAAATAAAAGCTTCTTTTTTATTTTGAATATCATAAGATCTTGATATTTTGGAAATATCTTTTAAATAAATGGGTGTATTAAAATTATATGAAATAATGATATTCTCTAAATCTTCTTTTGATTCAATTGCATTTTTAACACTTAAAACTGTTAAATTATCTAATGAATTATTTGAATCAATACTTGGTGTTGTAAGAGATAAAGCTTTTATTTGCTCTGCAATTTGTCCTAAAGATAAATTATAGGCTGATAATTTCCCCGCATTTACTTCTATATTATATTGCTCTTTTTTTTCGCCTTTTAAATCAACTAAAGCTACATTTTCAATTTTATTTACCTCATAAGCTATTTTGCTAATTTCATTATAAAGCGATGTTTGAGAGATTTTATTTTCATTTGCGTAAAATGCAATAGTAGCAATTGGAATATCTGTGTCAATATCCATGGTTTTAATAATAGGTTGCATGGCGCCTTTTGGAAGCATATCCATATTTCTCATAACTTGATCATATAATTTTAAATTTGATTCTTCTTTATCTTCTCCAATATAGTATTGAATTTGTACAATAGCAAGAGAATCTTTTGCATATGAGTAAATATGTTCTACACCTTTTATTTCTTTAATTTTCTTTTCTAAGGGTTCTATAATAACTTTTTTTATTTCACTAGGTCTTGCCCCTGGAAGTGCAACAATAACAGCTCCACCGCTTACTTTTATTTGAGGATTTTCTTCCCTTGGCATAAATTCTAAAGAGATAAGTCCTAAAGATAAAATAAACAAACTTAAGATAAAAGTTAAAGGGTGTTCTATGAAAACACTTGCAAGTTTTCCTGCAATATTCATATTTGGATCTAATTGTTTATTCATCTTTTTCTAACTCTAAATTTATTTTACTATACATACCTGGATATAGATTTTTATTTTGTGTATCAAATGATAGTTTTAAAACAAATGAGTGTGTCATATCTTGTAAGTTTGGAATAATTGAAACAACTTTTCCTTTTGTTTTTAAAGCTATTGATTCAATTATAATCTGTACTTCTTGGCCAATTTTAATTTTACTTAAATTACTTTCACTTACATTTGTTTTGATTTTTAAAGAGTTTAAATCTGAAAGAATCATTGCTGGACTTGAAGGCATTGCCATTTCTCCACCTTTGATACTTTTTTTAATAATTAAGCCATCATTTGGAGCAACAATTTCTAAATATTTATATTGATATTTTACTTCTTTTAATTTTGCATTTGCAATTGCAATCATATTTTTGACATTTTTTAATTTTAATTCTAATTGCTCAAGGTCATATTTAGGAACTAAATCTTTTTCATATAATCTTTTATATCTTTCATAATTTGTTTGAATATTATTTAAGTTATTTTCTTGGATTTGAAGATTAAACTCTGCTTCTTTTTTATTTGAATCTATATTTGAAGAATCTATTTCATATAAAAGTTGCCCTTTTTTTACAAAATCTCCTTCACTTACATACACTCTTTTAATAAAACCCATATATCTGCTTGTAATGATTTTTTCATTATCAGATATAACTGTTCCACTTAGTTCAAGTGCATTTGATGAGATACAAGTGCTTATTAATAGTATAAAACTTATTAAATATTTTTTTATCATTCTTCTTCCCTTATTTTAAACTCTGACCAGTAACAAGATTTAATCTTGCTTGTGCCAAAGATTTTTCATATTTTGCCATAATTAAAGAGGCTTCATTTTCTCTAAAAGAGGCTTCTTGTTTTAATAAATCAGTCATTGAATTTAATTGATTTTTATACATAAGTTTTGATTGCTCTAAAATTTCAAAAGCTAATTCTTTTGCCTCTTTTTTTTCTTTATATATTTTATTTTTTGCATTTAAAGTAAGTGCTGCTCTTTCAACTTCAAGTTTAATTCCATCTTTTAGTTGATTTAGATTTAAATTAGTTTTATTAAATTCAATTTGGCTTTTTTGTAAATCTTTATCTCTAGTATTGTTAAACAGAGTATATTTAACTCCAATCATTCCCATATAATAATCTTTGTCACTATCAAAAGTTATTGAATTGTCATTAAATCCATACTCTAAGTGAGAATAAACATTTGGATAGTATGAAGCTTTATTTAAATCAATATTCTTTTTTGTAGCCTTTTTTGAGGATTCAATTATTTTTAAATCATCTCTACTTTTCAATGCATTTGTGTATAAGTTTTTTAGTTCTATTTTTGCAGAAGGAAACATTTTTAAGGTTTTCACATCTTGAATATTTTCATTGGAAGTTAGAAATCTTAAATAAGCCAATGCTATATCAAATTTATTATTTGCTTCTATTATTTTACTTTGAACATTTAATTCTTGAACTCTAGCTTGTTTCTTATCTATTTTTGTAACAAGTCCTTCTTTATAAAATTCATTTGCAGACCTTACAAATAAAGAGACAGCTTCTTTTGCTTTCTTACTTGCTTTTATGAATTCTTTTGCAACAACTGCCCCATTGTAAGCTTTTAGAACTTCAAATTCTAAAGACTTTTCATCAAGATTTAGCTTTAATAATTGAACTTTATGTTTAATCTTTAAAATTTCTTCTTGGTTTTCTAGTTTAAATCCTGTAAATAATGGAATATCATATGTTACTTTTGTATTAAAATTATTTCTAGCATCTGGGTTATTTAAATTATCTGGAATATAATCAGAGCCATAATTAATAAAATCATTTGCCCCAAAATCATTGAAACTAGCTTCTCGTGAAGATAGTTTTGAATTAAAAACATATCCTGCATGATTTGTTCTACTCATCTCATGAGAAAGATTCATTTCTCCATATGAAATAGCTTTTACTTTTTCAATATCAAGTTTTGAAGACTCTATTTCTAATTTTTGAGATTTTAATTTCTTGTTATTTTTTATTGTTAAATTTAAGGCATCCTCATAATCAATTGTTTCTGAAAATATATAAGATGAAAGTAATAATAAATATAAGACTAGTTTATGCATATCCTATCCTATGGGCTTTTATATGAGATTATACTGAAATAAAGTAAAATAAATCGAATAGAGTATTATTATTTATACTTATCTTCTTTTTTCTTTGTTAGGTAAGCTAAAAACAAGACTACTAGTGTTATTACACTAAAACTTATTAATTCATTTTGAAAAGTTTCCATAATTACTCTTTTTTTAAATTTTTTGATTTTATATTCTAGTAAAAAAAGTTATAATATTTGCAAAAAAGGCAGAAAATGTATTGTAAAAGTTCAGATGATTTTGAGAGAAATGATATTCCAAAAACAGTAAATACTCAAATTGCAGTTTTAACTCCAGAAAAAGATAAAGATTTTATAGTTAGAAAAATTCTTTTAAAAAAAGATGGCTCAATGCCAAATCATAGAAATTTAATTCAACACCAACAATATGTATTAAGTGGAACTGCAAAAGTTGTTGTAGGAAATGAAGAGTATAAAGCAAAACAAGGCGACTTTATTTATATTCCAGCAGGTGTGAATCATTATTATGAAGCATGTTATGATAGTGATTATGAATTTTTATGTATGATTAATACAAAAGAAGATGAAATTACTTTAATTTAAAAAGATAATTAGGTCACTTAAAGGATTGGGCTAGGTTTCCAATAATCAATGCCCATCCATCAATTACTATAAAAAAGATAATTTTTATAGGTAGGGATATCATAACAGGAGGCAGCATCATCATCCCTAAAGACATAAGAATAGAAGCTACAATAATATCAATAACTAAAAATGGTAAAAAGATTAAGAATCCTATTTCAAAGGCTGTTTTTAATTCACTTACAATAAATGCAGGCATTAAAAGTGTCATAGGAACATCATCTATATTTTTTGGGTTTTCTTCTTTTTTTATTCGGTAGAATAAGGCTAGATCTTTTTCTCTTGTATTTTTTATCATAAACTCTTTAAAAGGTTTAATACCTTGCTCAAAAGCTACCTCATAACCAATAGTTTCATCCATATAAGGTTTTATACCATTTTCCCAAGATTTTTTGGCATAAGGTTCCATAATAAAAATTGTTAGAATTAAAGATAATGAAATTATTATTTGATTTGGTGGAGTTTGCTGTAAACCCATTGCTTGTCTTAAAAGTGAAAAAACAATCATAAGTCTTGTAAAACTTGTCACCATTAAAATTAAAGTTGGTGCAAGAACTAATAAAGTTAAAATTACTGCTATATTTATTGTTTTAACAAATTGTGCTGGTTCTTCAAGTGCTGCAATGGATAGATTTATTACAGGGGCTTGTTCTTCAGCTGCAAAAAGCGCAATAGAAAAAATAAAAAAACTAACAATTAACTTCAAATAATGTCCTCGTTTAAAATAGTTCGTATAATATCTAAAGAATGATTAATGTGTTATTTACTATTTTTTATATAGCCTAACTCTATAAGTTTATTATAAATATTACTTACAATCTCACCAGCAGCACTACCACCATGTCCTCCGTGCTCAACTAATACTGTTACCACGTATTTCTCTTTCCCTTTATATGGTCCATAAGTTGTAAGCCATGCATGTGATCTATGATAATATTCAAGTTCACTCTCTTTCATTCTTACTTTTTCAGCTTGTGGTATTGTTACAACTTGTGCTGTTCCTGTTTTCCCAGCTATTGTAACCTTACTTTTTCTAAGATAATTTGTGGCAGTACCTTTTTTATGATTTGTAACATCATACATACCCTCTCTAACCATATTTAAATGTTTTAAATTAACACCTAAGTCCTTAGGCTCTTCATAATTTTCTTTTGCTAAATATGGTTTAGGAAGTTTTCCTGAAGCTAAGAAAGCTGTATACCGTGCAATTTGCATAGGAGTAACTGACATATATCCTTGACCAATAGAAGCATTAATTGTATCTCCTATATACCATGGTTGTTTGTATTTATCTTGTTTCCAAGCTTTATTTGGATTTGTAGCATAGAATTCATTTGTTAATTCAATTCCTGTTTTTTCACCAATTCCGAATTTTTTCAAAGTTTTAGAAATACTATTTACTCCAACAATCAAGCTTCCTTTATAAAAGAAGTCATCACAACTTTCTCTAATTGCCTTTCTAAAACCAACTTTTCCATGTCCACTTGCTTTCCAACATCTAAATTTTCTTTTTCCAATTTGTATTGAACCACTATCAAATATTTCATAACTTGGCTTAATACCATTTTCCAAAAATGATAAAGCAATACCCATTTTTATTACCGAACCAGGGGGATACTTCCCATTTACAAGTTTATTTGTAAAGGGATGATTAAAATCATTTCTCATTTTTTCCCAATCTTTTACAGAAATACCATCAACAAAAATATTATTATCAAACTCAGGGTATGAACCTGCGGCTAATATTTCACCATTATTTGCATTCATAACAATAACAGCTCCAGAATTTCCTTCAAATATTTCTTGTACATATTTTTGTAAATTTATATCTAATGAAACATTTAAATCATTATTTGTAGAGATTTTTTGTTCTTGTAATACTTCAATTTCTTTATTTAAAGCATTCACTTTTATATCTTTAAATCCTAATTCACCTTGAAGTTTCTTATTATAAAATTTTTCTAAACCATTCTTTCCAATAATTGAACTATGTCTAGAAAACTCATTGCCTTCAATATCTTTTTTTGTAGCTTTTCCTACATAACCAATTAAATGTGAAGCATTTTTTCCATATGGATAAATTCTTTTAACTTCAGATTTAATTTCAATATTATCATTAGTATTAAAAAGCGTATATTTTGCAAAAAAATTATCATAAGGAATATAGTCTACAATTTTAACAAAATCATGTTTATATGAAGAATCTATTTTTTTATATTTTTTATATAAATCCTCTTTTGAATATTCTGGGAAGTGCTTATTTATCAAAGTTACTAATTCATCTAAGATATGTTTATTTTTATATGATCTTAAATGAGGTTTTATATTAATAGAAAAGCCTAATTTATTCATAGCAAGGGAAACTCCATTCCTATCACGAATAATACCTCTATTTGGCACTTCATAAACTCTTTTAATATAATTTCTTTTTGATAACTCTTCGTAATATGTATTAGATTTTATGCTAAGAAAATATACTCTAGAAAGTAAAGTTATCATAATGACAGAGATAAAAATTAGAATTATATTTAATCTTTTCAAATGAATACTCCAAAAAATAGTAGATCTATAATAATATTTATTAAAATAGTATAATTAAGTTGCGCTGTTATTTCATTATTAAAAGCCCATAAAATATAGATTCCTAAATAAAATACTACAATATAAATGTATGAGTTTAATAAATCAAAAGATAAAACTCTTTTAATATATGGTGCAATAAATAGATAAAGAAAAATCGTAAGTAGTAAAATTGAAAAAGCTTTAAAACCATTATTTAATTCAATTAACAAAATTGTTAACATAACTAAAGAAAGGGAGTAATAGTATCCTTTTTTAAGACATACGAAAAAAGCCATAAAAAGTAGACCTAAAAGAAAAATAGGAAAAAAATAGACAGAAGAAAAGGTATTTATAGCAATTGCAAAAATACAGAATAAAAATATAAAAATAGGGTTGTCAAATTTGTTGATTTTCATTAAATATACAGTACTTTACTTTTTTTGCGATTATAGTATAAATGAACTTACAATATTATCAATATTTTTCAGATTCAGATTCTCTTTTTCTTCTTTCAAGAGTTGTTAAATCATAAATAAAAGAGAATATTTCTGATACAGCCTTATACATGCTATCAGGTATCTCTTTATCAATATCAATAGCAGATAAAAGTTCAACTAAGTCTTCATCCTTTTTTATAGGAATGTCATTGTCTTGGGCTATTTTAATAATATTATTTGCCAAAGAACCCTTACCTTTAGCGGTAATTTTTGGTGCAGAATCAACATCTATATCATAGTTAAGAGCTACAGCTTTTTTTATATTTTCCTCTCTCATTTTATGCCTTTATATCAATTCCAAAACCAATATTTATATTTTGTGAATAAACATCTTCTTGTTGTTCTTTTACTTTATCTTCATCTTTTTTTAAATCAATAATATTAATATTTACAGGAATTAAATCAACACTGTTAAGTGCTTGTTTTAATTTAAGAGAATTTTCACGAATTGATTGTTTAAAACTCTCTTTTGAAGCATAAATAGTTAAGTCTAGCTTATTTTTATCATATAAAGAGAGTAAAAGTTGTGTTTCGCCAAACTCTTTTAACGATAAATTTATTTCACAATAAAATTTTTCTTCATCAAGTTTTTTCATAGAAATTGAACCATCATCTAACATATCCCAAATAAAAGGTATATATACACTATTTGAATTTGAAGTTATTGATAACAGCTGATAATACTCTACTTGCATAAGCATTCTATCTACTTGTTTTAGGGTGTCAGCAGATTTAATATCAGTTTTCCCTAAAAGCTCTTCTTGTATTTGTAAAAGTATACTTTTCATATCACTTTGAAGTGGATTTTGTTTTTGTTCAATTTGTTGATTAAATTGTAAAGCTAAAGGCTGGGAAATATTCTCTTTATTTAAAGAAGAAGTACTAGGGGGTTGAATAAAATTATTTACAAGAGTTTCAAATTTTTCTACAACTTTTATTAAATTTTGTTGAGTAAGCAAAGAATTTTGGCTAGAACTCAAGCTTGTAATACTCTCTTTTAATGTAAAAAGAAGATTTTTTATATCTAATGATGCTTGATTATTTGTTTGAAGCAATGCATCTATTTGTTTTAATATATTTTGATTATTTGGAATATTAGTAATTGTTAATAGTTCATTTTTTAATTGTGTTAATATTTGTTGAGTATTTGTATTTAATAACTCTTTTGTTTGAGATAAATTAAGCTGTGTAGCTGAGTTTTGTGTATTTTGTTGTATATTTTGATTAGTAATTTTAGAATCAATTAATTGACTTTGATTAGAAATCTCTTTTAATGTGCTTGTTAATGAATTTAAATTGTTAACTTGAGTATTCCCTATATTTTTTGCTAAGTTTTGAAGTTGACTCACTAGAGATTTTAAATCATTAGTATTATTTGTATTTGATATGTTTGTATTATTTCCTGTGTTAGAATTATTTTGTAATATTTTATCAATTAAAGTTTCAATTTTTTTTACATCTAATGCTTGCATGTTTTTTGGCATTTCTTTTAAGACATCATTTAAAATAGTTTTTATTTGCCCTAAGATACTTTCTATATTTTTTGGAAGAGTAGTATTACTTTGTGCTTGGTTAGATACTTTAGCTTCTAAAAAGACTCCAGATTTTGTGATTAAATCCTTTAAAGAGTTATTATCTATTTGTGAAATATTTTTTAAAAAATTTTCTAATTGGGGTTTGTATTTTGCTAGACTTGCATCATCTTTTATTTGAGATAATAAAGAGTCTAAAGATTTTGTAAAATTACCTAAATCTTTAAAAAGATTTGAGTTCTTTAAAATATTTTCAATTGTGCTTTTACTTTTATCACCAGTTTTTAAATCACTAAAAAGATCTTTTAAAATATCTCCAACAGTAGTATTTCCCGTTTTCATATTATTCAAAGTTTTTGCATCGGCTTCTTTTAATACATCTTTTAAAACTTTGTTTTCATTAGGTAATAAAATATTTAATAAGTTATTATTTGAAACTAACATAATTAAAGTATATCATAAAAATAAAGATTATAATTGACATCAAAAGTAATTTTGAGTAAAATTTGCTTACTAATATAAGGCTAAAAATGAAATTTGAAGTTGTTATACCAATTAATGGTTGTGAAAATGAAACAGAATTTGAGTTATCAAAACTAGATGATTTTTTTTCAGTTATAAAAGGTATAGATACAGGGGTTACTTTAAGGCTTATGAATTTTGGAGCACTTAAATCTCTTGCTTTTGAACTTCCTGATGATTTTGTAGCAAAATTAGAGATTGAATCTCTTGAAGATATCTCAATTTTTTATATTTTTGTACTTCAAGCTCAAGTATCTGATTCTTCAATGGATATCTTCTCTCCTATTATTATAAATAATAAATCTCGTAAAATGGGACAAATACATTTAAATATTAATGATTTAGGATTAGACAGTCTTAATGATATTCTTCCTGGTTTAAGATAATAAGTATTTCAAAATTTTTCGATATAATCACTAAAATTTAATAAATAGTAATAAGGTTTTTTATGCAAGTAAAAATTATTTGGCAAAATTCTAATTCTTTAAAATCAAGTTTATAATTTTGGCTGAAATACACGAAAAACAATTAAGAATAAGATATATTAGGGTTTTAGAGAAGTTTTTTACTAGAACAGTTTCTTTAATTAAACTTGAAAATTTTGATACAGAACTTTTCAAAGAAAGAACTTTAAAAAATTATGAAGATATAAAAAGAGTTAAAGCAGTTGAATTAAACTCAAAATATCTTGTAGATTTAATTGCTTTTATAAATAAAACACTTTTTTATTTAGAAAATCATACTGATACATTTGAAGATGAAAGAAATATTTTACTTAAAGATGCAAACTTACTTCAAAAAGAAAAAAATAAAAATTCTTATAGAAAAGATAAACATAAAAAATCTAAATTCAATGATGGTTACTAATGTCAAAAGCTAAAACTTCAACTTTAGAAAATGAAAAAGAAGAAAATCAAACTTTTAATTTATCAGGAGTTTTAAAAAAAGTTCTTTATAAAAATGAAGAGACCAAATATATAATTGCTGTTTTAGAAAATAATCAAAAGATTTGTGGCTCTTATTTTGATACTGATATTGAAAAAATGCTTGGGGAAGAGGTTGTTTTAAGAGGAAATTGGACAACTCATAAAAAATATGGTGTACAGTTTGAGTTTGAATCTTTGCAAATTAAAGAAGCTGAAATGTTCTTTTTTCTAACAAAGATTGTAAAAGGAATTGGTAAGAAATTTGCCCATGAATTAATTGAAAAATACTCAGAAGATGAATTAGTCAAAATATTAAATGAAAATCCAGGGGAACTTTTACAGTTTAAAGGAATAAAAGAAAAAAAACTAGAAAAAATAGTATCTTCATGGCAAAAATTTAAACATCTAAGAGAACTTGGAAAATTTTTAGCACAATATGGAGTTACATCAAATCTTATAAATAAAATATATTCTCATTTTAGTGAAGTTGATGATTTAATAGATAAAATTAAAAAAAACCCATATATTTTGGTAAATATAAAAGGAATTGGTTTTAAAAGAGCTGATGAAATTGCTAAATCTCTTGGAATTGATCCTAAATCTTCATTTAGAATTAACGCTTGTGTAAATTATACTTTACGAGAGTTTTGTGATAATAATGGAAACTCATCAATTGATAAATCACATCTTTATAAACTTCTTGATGAAACTCTGCATTTTAGGAATGAAGAAATTTTATATGAAGAAGTTATAACAAAAATGTTAGTAGAAGAAGATATTTTTCAAACAAATGAATATAGATTAGCCCCTTCAATGTTGTATTTTGCAGAGCGTAGAATTTTGGAGTTTTTTCAAAGAAGAGAAGGGGAACAGAATAAAAAAATAATAAAAACTTTTGATGAATACTTAGAAAAAAAACAAAAAAGTTTAGGTTTTGAATTAAGTATTGAGCAAAAAAAAGCAGTTGAAATTATTAATGAAGGGCATAAAACACTATTTTTAATAGGTTATGCAGGAACAGGAAAATCAACTTCAAGTAGGGCGGTATTAGAGCTTTTAGAAGAAATTTTTCCTTATGATGATATTATTACTATTGCTTTAAGTGGTATTGCTTCACAACGTATTTCTGATACTACAGGATATAATTGTTCAACTATACAATCTTTGTTTGTAAAACATGAAGATAAGGAGTTTTTCCCTTATAAAGTAATCTTACTTGATGAAGCATCAATGGTAAACTCAGTAATGTTCTATAATCTTACTAAAAAAATTTCTGATGATACAATATTTATTGTTGTTGGAGATGATGGTCAATTACCTGCAATTGGAGCAGGAAATATACTTGCAGATGCAATTAAATTTGAACTTTCACCTATTTGTAAATTAACAAAAATTTATAGACAAAGTGAAGACCAAGCAATTGCAGTTATAGCAAATGATATTAGACAAGGAAATATTCCTTCATATAATGAAGAATATAAAGATTTTAAATTTGTAAATGTTTCTATTGATAATTATTATGCAAGTAAAAATTCAATGAATCAAAATGAATTTTCAAGTGTAAGGGCTCAAATTTCTGAAAATATTTTAAATAATATTTTAAATATCTCTTCCCATTATATTTTAGGGTTTTATGAATTTATAAAAGAAAAGAATATTTCAAAAGCACTAACTCTTTTTCAGGTTATTACTCCTATGAAAGCTGGACCTTTAGGTGTTGAGAATATAAATATGCAACTTCAAACACTTTTTAATCATAGCAAAGGAAAAGCCTATAAAACAAAACTTTATG
>JBFHGG010000006.1:0-55095 GCA_041583235.1 Halarcobacter sp. | reverse complement strand
TTCTGTATAATGACCTGTTTTTGAATCATACGCATCCATTTTAAATGCTGGCGCTTTTCTTAATACTAAACTTGAACTCATTTTTTCTTCCTTTTTTTCTATTTTATTTTCATTTTCTTCTACTGAAACATTTTCTGTTTCTTCAATTGGTTTTGCTCCTGTGTCGCATGCCATTTTATATCCTTTATATTTAAAATAAAATTTATCAAACGATAATTTTTATCTTTTAAGTGATGAAAGTATAACAGTACAATTATAAAATAAAGCTTAATTTATTATTATATTTACTTATATATAAACTATAATCTATATTTATAATTATTTTTATACACCTATTAAGAAGTGATAAATAAAAAGAAGATGCAAAATTGAATAAAATTTAAAAAACTACTTTAAGTAATTATTATTAAGCTATAATATCACTAAATTTAAATAAAGAATATGGATGAAAAATAAAAAAATAGTTGGAAGAAAAGAGATAATATCTATTATTGATTTAGACCTAATAGATTTAGATGCAAAAATAGATACGGGGGCAGATTCAAATGCTCTTCATTGTGATCATATTGAAATTACAGAAAACATTGTACATTTTACTCTTTTAGATGAAATACACCCTGCATATCATGGTAAAAGAATAAGTTTACCTTTATATAAATTAAAAAAAGTAAAAAGTTCAAATGGAGAAACTCAACTTAGACCCTCTATAAAAGTTTCAGTGGAATTTATGGGGAAAAAGTATTTAAGTGTAATATCTTTAGCCAATAGAGCAGATATGAAATTTCCTATGCTTATAGGAAGAAGATTTTTAAAAGATAGATTCTTAGTTGATGTTTCAAAAGAGTATCTAAGTAAAAAAATTTAACAAAAAATTAATTATTAATTATAAAAGGAAATAAAATGCTTATATATGTATTATCTAGAAACCCAAGTTTATACTCAACAGCTAGATTAATAGAAGCTGCAAAAGAAAAAAATTGGGATGTGAAAGTAATTGATTATTTAAAATGTACTATAGAAATTATGAAAGGTGAATTAGTAATTAATTATTTAGGAAGAGTATTACCAACTC
This sequence comes from Halarcobacter sp., assembly GCA_041583235.1. Taxonomy (GTDB): domain Bacteria; phylum Campylobacterota; class Campylobacteria; order Campylobacterales; family Arcobacteraceae; genus Halarcobacter. The sequence goes on along the minus strand of JBFHGG010000006.1, from coordinate 54,023 downwards.
CTGATGCTATTATTCCAAGAATTGGTGCTAGCAGGACTTTTTATGGAACTGCAATGGTTAGACACTTTGAAATGATGGATGTTTTCTCAACCTCAGGAAACTTAGCAATTGCTAGAAGTAGAGATAAATTAAGAAGTTTACAAGTACTTTCAAAAAATAGTGTTGATATGCCAAAAACTGTTTTTGCCTCAAATAAATCAAGTGCAAAAGATGTAATTGCTTTAAGTGGAGGGGCTCCTTTAGTTTTAAAAATACTTGAAGGAACACAAGGTGTTGGAGTTGTTCTTGTTGATAGTGAAAAAGCAGCAAAATCAGTACTAGATGCTTTTTATGGAATGGATGTAAATTTACTAGTTCAAGAGTTTATTGAAGAAGCAGGTGGAGCTGATATTAGAGCTTTAGTTGTTGGGGGAGAAGTTGTTGGAGCTATGAAAAGACAAGGAGCTGAAGGAGATTTTAGATCAAATCTACATCAAGGTGGAAGTGCAACTTCTTATAAACTAAATAGAAAAGAAAAGGCAACAGCACTAGCAGCAGCAAAAGCTATGGGACTTGGAGTTTGTGGTGTTGATATGATTCCATCAAGTAGAGGGCCTCTTGTAATGGAAGTTAATTCAAGTCCAGGATTAGAAGGAATTGAAAAATCAACGGGAATTGATATAGCAGGTAAAATTATGGATTATATTGGAAATAATGTAACTCCTGCTGATCCTACAAAGAAAAAAAGAAGAATTAAAAGAGATAATATTGGAGCATAAAAACAGACAAATTGAGTTTGCTGGTACTAAAATATTAAAAGGTACAAATGTAACTCTTAATTTAGAATTACCTAAACTTTACCACTCTCCTATGGATTTACCTATTAGAGTAATTAGAGGTAAAAAAGATGGTCCTACAATTTTTATTAGTGCTGCAATTCATGGGGATGAATTAAATGGTATTGAAATTATAAGAAGATTTAGAAAACTAAATATTCTTAAAAGATTAAAAGGAACAGTTGTTCTTATTCCTATTGTAAATATTTATGGAGTAATGACATTATCTAGATATATGCCTGATAGAAGGGATTTAAATAGATCTTTTCCTGGGACTAAAAAAGGTTCACTTGCTAGTCGTGTAGCTAAGGTTTTTTTTGATGAAATTGTTTCAAAATGTGATTTTGGAATTGATTTACACACAGCTTCAATTCATAAATCTAATTTACCACAAGTTAGAACAAATCTTAATGATGATTTCACCTATAACTTAGCAAAAGCTTTTGAAGCACCTGTTGTTTTACACTCTGAGTTAAGAGATGGTTCATTAAGAGCAGAAGCTCAAGAAAAAGGTATTCCTGTACTTTTATATGAAGCAGGAGAGGCTCTTAGGTTTGATGAAAGTTCAATTAGAATTGGAGTAAAAGGAATAGTAAATATTTTAAGAGAAGTAGAAATGCTTCCTGCAACTACTAAAAAAATAAAAAATAAAACTCCAATAATCACAAGAAGTAGTCAATGGATAAGATCTGCTGAAAGTGGAGTTATTAGAACAATAAAAGCCTTAGGAGATATGGTTAAAGAGAATGAAATTATTGCTTATGTTGATGAACCACTTGATGATGAAAGTTTTGAAATAAGAGCTACTTTTGATGGAGTTATTATTGGAAAATCTGAAATACCACTAATTCAAGAAGGAGATGCAGTTTTTCATATAGCAAAATTAAAAGATTTACAAATTGCAGAAAATAAGATGGGGTATTTTCATGAAGATGCAATTGAAATAAGTGAATTTAATGAATTAAAACAAGAAGAGATTATAGAATAAAGTATAAGCTTTATTCTATAATTAACTACACATCTTACTAAAGTAAAATAAGAGTAGCAAGCCCAAGAAAACTAAAAAATCCAACAATATCTGTAACTGTTGTTAAAATTACAGTTGAACCAATTGCAGGGTCTATTTCTAATTTTTCTAAAACAAGAGGAATAACTGCTCCAAAAAAACCTGCACTTAAAAGATTAATTATCATGGAAGCTGCTATTACAAAACCAAGAAGTGGTATTTTAAACCATACATATGATATAACACCTATAACAAAAGCAAATATAAGTCCATTTACCAAAGAAATTATCACTTCTTTATAAATAGTCTTTTTTGCATCTTCATACTCTATTGAGCCTAAGGCCATTTGTCTAACTGTTACGGTTAAAGTTTGTGTTCCTGCATTTCCTCCCATTGAAGCTACAATAGGCATTAAAACAGCAAGGGCAACTAAAGATTGTATTGTTGCATCAAATAATCCAATTACAAGAGAAGCTAGAATTGCTGTAATTAAATTTATACTTAACCAAAAAGCCCTATTCTTTCCAATTTTATAAATACTTTCAACTTCTTCTACTTTATTATCAACTCCTGCTAAAGAGTAAAGTTGTTTGGTGTCTTGTTCTTGAATAACATCTCTAATATCATCATGAGTTATTCTTCCTAATAATTTATTCTCTTTATTTACTATTGCTAATGAATTTAAATTATAATTTGAAAACATATTAACTGCATCTGCAATATCTTCTTTATCATTGAAAGAATAATGCTCTATTTTATCACTTGGTATTTCACTAAATTTTTGTTTTCTTTCAAATAATATTAATTCTTCTAAACCAATTGAACCTAAAAAATTATTATTATTATCTACCAAAAATGCATGAAAAATATTATTTAACTCATTTGATTCTTTTAGTTCTTTTAATCTTTTTAAAGCATCATCAATATTTTCATCAACTTTTACTGAAAATAATTCTTTTTGCATAAATGCACCTGATTCTTCAAAATCATATGCATTAAGTTCGTGAATTGCTTGTTTATCTTCTTCATCTAAATTGGATAAAACAGTATTAGCCGCTTCTTCATCTTTTTGTGAAATATTATAAATTAGTAATGAAGCATCATCACTATCCATATTAGAAGTAACACGTGCTACTTTTTCTTCACTTAAAATATTTGTTATCTCTTCTTGGATATAAATAGGCATTTCAACTAATATTTGCGCAAATAATTCACTTGGAATTTTTCTACAAATTGTTTTATACTCTTTTTGATCAAATTCTCTTATTGATAAAAGATCTTTTGATATATCAAAAGGGTGATAATCACAAATACCATTTTTATAATCTGCAATAACTTTATAAATATGCTTATTTAGACTAGCTAATTTTTCTATTTTTTCTGATTGATTCATTACTTTCCTAATATTGTTTTTTTATTCATCTTCATCTTTTTTTACGCTTTTTGTCGATGATTTCAATTTTATAAGTTCATTATTCTTATACTCTCTTAATAAAGCAATAGAAATCTCCCCTCTTTTTTGTGATGCAATTTTATAATTAACCTCATATGAAATAAGTGCTAATACTGCTGTTTTTGAACTATTCAAAGAAAAGCTTATAGTATAAGCTAACTGATATTTTTCAAAAAGCTCTTTTGTTATACTTTCAATAATATCAAAATCACTATTTACATCAAATTCAAACTCTATTAAATCATTTATTATTCCATTCTTTTTTAAAGAATAATTATAAAATACTTTTGTAAAAATATAACTATTTGGGATGTAAATTGTTCTACCTACATTTTTTATCTCTTTAATATTTGTATAATCATTGACCTCATTTAATTTCATTTTAACTAAAGAGATATCAACAATATCCCCAATAGTATGCTTTGTTTCAAATTGAACCATTACCCTATTCCCTACTCTAACTACATTACTAAAAAAAATATATATTGCACCTGCAATATTTAATATAATATCTCTTGTTGCAATAGTTAAAGCTGCTGCTATTACCCCTAAGAAAGTTAAAATATAAATAAAATCATTTATATATCTAATTATTACAAAAATTAAAATTGATAAAACAAAAAGTAGAGATAATACCTTTCTATAACTTATTTCAAGTTCGATATTTTCTTTATTTCTAAATAAGTAGAAAAAGGCGAAAAGTAAAAATTTATAGAGTATATAAGAAATAAAAACAATAACTAAAGTAATTAAATGCTTTATAAAAACTTCATTTTTATATTCATTATATTTTCTTTTTACCTCATCTTCAATCTCTAATAAATTTAGATTCATTTTTTCCAAATTTTCCGAATACTCATTGAAATACTCTATTTCTTCTCGTAAAAGTTGTAATTTTTTACTTTTTTTGGATACATCAATAGTTTCAGATGAAGATTCTTGTAAAAAAATCAAAGCATCATAAAACTCTTTTTTCAAAGCTTGATATTTTGTAATTTTCTTTTTTAATTCCTGTAAAGAGATAGAGAATAAAAAATCATAAATAGTAATATCTCTAACTTCATAACTATAATCTTTTATTAATTCATCAAAACTATTATTTTTTTCATATAAAGATAGTTTTGATTTATATATTAAAATCTTATTTGTAAGCTCTTGCTCTTTAAGAATATTATTTCTATTTCTAAGATTTTCAATATCTTGCTCAACTTTTATAATATTATTTAAAATAATATTGTAATTCTTATAATTAGAATAAGTTTTTAACCAGATATTATTTATTTGTTTTATTTTTTCTTTACTTTTTGTTTCTGTTGAGCCGAATAGTAGTAAGCTAGAAAACAACAACAATAATAATAATTTTTTCATTTTTATCTCATTTTATAGGTTTTTTTGAATAAGAAAGATACTCTTTATTAACATCAATCAAAAAATCATTTTGTAAAAATTCTCTCCCTAAAAGTATTGGGAAATTCATTTTTTTTCTATTTCTAAGAGTATATTCAACTTCAAATTCTTTATAAAAAATCACTGTTTTTAATAAAACTACAAATCTTTCTTCGACAATCCCATTTGAACTTCTAACCCTTGCAACTCTTTGAATAGGCAAAGAATATCTTTTATTTCTATATTTTTTGTGGTCTTCATCTAAAACTTCAAAAATAACAGTGTCTTCATCTAATTGTTTAATATAACTACAATGTAAAGATGATGTTCTAGCCCCACTGTCAATCTTTGCTTTTATATTTTCTAGTTTTAATTGAGGTAAATCTACTCTATCATATTTACCAATTATAATACTTTCGGCAAAAGAATTTAATAAGAATATTAAAAAAAATAGCCCTGCTTTAAACATTTTCTTTTTCTAAATACAATTTTTCTAAAATCTTTAAAACACTTTCTACACCTTGAATCAATGCTGTTTCTTCAACTGTGTGATAACCTATTGTAGGTATTTGTAGTGTAGTTCCTTGAATCGAACTTTTACTTGCATGTATAATTCTACCAAGTTCTGTAATTCCCAATGATGATTTAATATTAGTTTGTTTCATAATATTCTTTAAATACTCATCTTTATAATGATATCTTATTCTATTTTTTATAGCTAATTTTTTTATCTTAGCTTTTAATGGTGACCTAAAATAAGCATTTTCATCTCTATTTCTTAAAACAATATCTAAGCTTTTTATATCTTCAAGAGTTTTATAGGGACTTGTATCTAAAACTAAAAGTTCATTTGTTGTTATATCAAATCTTCTAAAATATTCAAGTAAAAACCTCCAACTTTTTCCAGCTTCCTCGGAAGCTGTAAAAAATGCAGTACCTTGATATCCTAATTCATACATATAAACTAAAATGGCAACACTTAAAACATTATCAAGTTGTGCTGATATCATTTCATTTTCTATAGTAAGTTTATCCATAAAAGCAATAGGAGTTCCAGGGAACAGATGATCAAACTCATTTATATTAAAAATAATATTGTTTCTTCGCTCACATAAAAATGCATTTTCAATTATTCCCATTCCAAGATAAGACCCAGACCAAGGTTCATAAGCTTGAACTTTTTGATTTACAAATCTTTTCTCAAAGTTTTTTAGCATTTGATTTCTATTTGAGATATTATCTAAATCAGATTGATTTTTTGCAACATAGGCTGCATATTGAAACTCATTATGCCCTGTACAAATCAAACCATGTCTATCTGAATGTGCTGAAATATATCCACTTGTAGGATCCTTACCTTTTGCAACTAAAACCCCATCATAATACTCAACACTAACATTTAAATCCTCTAACTCTCTTTTTAAATACATAAAAAATGAATGCTCATATCCTACTACTGTAGGAACTTTAATAAGTTGTTTTAAAATATCATAAAAACTATTCATCATAACCATCTTTTCTTTTTAAATATAAATAGTTGTATTCCAACTATAAAAATAAGGAATACTGTAAATATATAAAATGAAAATCCATTTTCAGCTCCAGGTATTCCACCTACATTTATTCCTAGTAAACCAGTTAAAAAACCAAGTGGTAAAAAAATTGCAGAAATTATTGAAAGTACATACATTCTCTGGTTTAATTGTTCACTTAGTGTATTTGATATCTCTTCTTGAACTAAAGAAATTTTGTCTTTTATTGAATCAAGATCTTCAATATATTTTATTAATCTATGATTTATTTCCCTTAATTGTATTTTTTCATATTCTCCAATCCATGAAATTTTGTTATCATAGAGTTTGTATATTGCTTCTTTTTGTGGATAAAGATATCTTTTTAAGGAAATTGATTCCCTTTTTATTTGAGATATATTTGTTCTAAGACTTACGTTACTTGATTCTATACTCTCTTCTTCTAAAGCAGAAACTCTATCTTCCATATCCAAAATATAATCTTCCATATGCTCAGTTAATCTATCTGTTAATTCTATTAAAAACTCTGAAGAATTCTTAGGGCCAATTCCTTGCTCAAAATATCCTAAAATATCATTTACAGAAAGAAGGTCTCTTTTCTTTGTACTAATTATAATATTTTTATTTATATATAATCTAATAGAAATCATATCTTCAGGGTCAGAGTTTGCATTAAGATTAATTCCTCTTAATGCTAATAAAACTGTATCATTTAAATGAGTAGTCCTAGGTCTTGTAACTTGTGATAAAAGAGCATCAACTGCTATTGCATCAATATTACTTTTATTTGTAATCCAATCTATGCTCTCTTCTTTTGAATAATCAAAGTGAAGCCACAAAACTCCCATTTCAGGTTTATAATTATTAAGTTCTTCAAAACTTATTTTTTTAGCACCACCTTGTCCATCAAGAATTACTCCATGAGAAAATGCATTAGTATTCATATTTTCCTACTTTTTATTTTATAAATTAATTTAGAAGTTTTTTATTATATCTTTCTATAAAACCAGGCAAAAGCTCATAAAAAGATTCTAAATATTTATTATCATCAAATTCATCTTCTAATTTTTCTTTTATACTTTCACTACTAAGAGTTAATAAAGTAAGAATAATTGCATTATTAATATCAATATCATTTTCTACACAATAATCAATAACTTCATTAGCAGCTAATTTAAAAGTTGTAAAATCAGAATAAGGCTTATTAGAATTAATACTAAACTTATAATGTACATCAATTCTGTGCAATGTATTTTTAATTATTAACTTTAACTCTTTTTTATAAAATGATTTAACTTCAAGTTTATTTCTGAAATCTTCAATATTAATGTTTTTTTTAAAATCTTTGTCTGGAAAATATTTTTCAAGAATTTGAATTGATTCTTTTGAATAATCACTTTCCACTTCTTCATCTAAAACTTCATCAGTTTTTGGCTTATTAATAAATTTAATTATTAACAATATAAGTAAAATTATTATGATAATATAAAATATATTCAATTTATATCTCCTCTTTATTTTTTAGATTTTATTCTATATCTACTTAAATACTGTTGTCTTTAAAATTACGATTGTCTTTTGAATATTTTATTAACCAAAAGACCCCAAATACCGAACTTAGGATTGAAGCAGAAATTACAGATAGTTTAGCTAAATTTACAATTTCAGGATTTGGAAATGCGACACTACTTATAAAAATCGACATTGTAAAACCAATTCCCCCCAATATACTAACTCCAAAAATATCTACCCATCGAAGCATTTCTGGTTTGCTTGCAATTTTAAAATAGTTTGCCATATATACAGCTAAAAATATTCCTAGTGGCTTTCCTATAACTAAACCAATAATAATACCTAAACTAACAGGATGTAAAAAGGAGAGAGAAACACTAGACAAGGTAACTCCGGCATTGAAAAAAGCAAATATTGGCATTACTATAAAGGTACTTATTGGAATAATATTATGTTCTAATCTTACTAATGGAGATTGAACAGAATCATATGCATTTCCAATAATATCAAGAATTCCTGTCTGTTTATGAGATAATATTTTTTCATGTTTTGATTCTTCTAACTTTTCAAAATAATTTAATCTTAGTCTCATTCTTCTTACAAAATCACTTGTCTTAATTGATGCAGTAATGGGAATAGTAAAAGCCAAAATTATTCCTGAAATAGAAGTATGAACCCCTGACAAATGAAAAAAATTCCATAGAAAAAACCCTAATAATAAATAAGGAAGAAGAGACTTAATTCCTTGTTTATTTATAAAAACCAATAAAATAATTGTAAGAAAAGCTAAGATAAGGCCTGTTATATTTATAGTGTTTGTATAAAATAATGCAATTACAATAACAGCTCCAATATCATCTGTTACAGCAAGTGTAATTAGAAATAGTTTTAAGGCAATAGGTATTCTATTTCCAAATAACATTAAAATTGCCAAAGCAAAAGCAATGTCTGTTGCCATGGGTACTCCAAAACCTTGTGTATTTTCATTCAAATTAAACAATAGATATATAAAAGCAGGAACAACCATTCCTCCAATTGCCCCAATTATAGGGAATGCTGCTAGTTTTATTGAAGATAATTCACCTATTAAAACTTCTCTTTTAATTTCTAAACCAGCTAATAAAAAGAAAATCGTCATAAGCCCATCATTTACCCATGTTTTCATGTCCATACTTAACATTAAATTAGAAACACCTGCAATAAAAGGAGCATTTAATAAATCAAAATAATATTTTGAATATTCAGAATTTGCTAAATACATTGCAATAATTGCAGATAAAAACAGTATTATTCCACTAAAAGACTTTGCTGAAATAAGTTTTTTAATAGTAATAAACATTCTTTTTCTATTAAAGCTAGATTGTTCTAACATAAAAAAATCCTTTTTATAATAATTAAATTATATATTCTTTTCTATAAAAGTATACTCTTTTTAAATACAAATATAATATAATCAAATAGCCAAGAGAAGGGACATCAAATAATGAAATATTTGCTTTTATTTGTTTTAATTATAAATACACTTTATTGTGCAGAAATTGATACAAAACTATTTGACAGTAGCCAAAATGAATCTTACTTCAAAGAGATTGAAAAACAAATCTTAGAAGAACAAAAAACTAAAGTAAAGAGCGATGAGATTATAAATACTCAAAAAGCTCATTTAAAAAGATTAGAAGAGACAACTTTAAAAAAAATACAAGTTGAAAATTTTGATTTAAACTCTTTAAAGGAAGAAAAAAACTTAGTTGATTCTATTATAAAAGCTCTATTTTATATCTCTGAATTAGAAGTAAAAGAGAAAAAACAAAATGAACTTCTAAATAATATTCAAAATAAATTATCTTTACTAAAAAAAAGAATAGAAAATATAGTTGAAGAAGACAAAATAAACCTCTTATCATATCAGTTACAATATGCATATTATAAAATTCAAAAAAATAATATTGAAAATAGATTACAAGGGTCAATGTCAAGTAAAAATAGTGTATTAAACGCAATTAATACTTCATTAAAAAAAGAGATAAATATCTCATATGATGAGATAGAAAAAGAAATAAACAAGATTAATGAACATATTAGTAAATTAAATCAACAAAAAATAGCTTTTGAAATTGATTTAGAAAAAGAAACAATTAATGAAAACCATGCAAAAAAAGTGATTTTAGAAAAAGAGATCTTAAAGATTACAGAATCATTGCAAACTCTTTTAATAGATAAATTTAACTTTTTAAACAAAGAATTAATAAATACTTTAATTCAAAAAGATGATAAAAAATATCTAAAATTATTTGAAGAAATCGACTCTTTATCATTTAAAATAAGAGGTGAATTGGGAGAAATTTATAAAAATCAAAATATTTTCATAAAAGATATTGCTAAAAAAACACTTGGAAATACAAAGATTTTTATTAGTACTTCAATAGAACAAAGTAAAGGTTATCTTGAACAATTTAAAGCTTACTTTACGACTACTCTATTTGTATTTAATGAACAAGCAATAACACTTCTTAGTATAATAAGAGGTTTATTTCTAATAGTCATTGGGTTTTTATTTGGTTCATATTATAAAAAATGGATATATAAAATATCAACAAAATGGCCAAATATGAGTCAGATGTCTTTAAAATTAACTGCAAATGTAGGTTTTTATTTAATTATATTTATTACAATAACAATATCAATGAGTAGCTTAGGTATAGATATGTCTTCTATATCATTAATTGCAGGAGCCTTATCTATTGGTATAGGATTTGGACTTCAAACTGTAGTTTCTAATTTTATTGCAGGAATAATTTTAATGTTTGAAAGAACGATTAGAATTGGTGATATTATAGAAATTAGTGAATTGCTAAAAGGAACCGTCACTGATATAAGAATTAGATCAACTACTATTAAAACATTTGATAATATAGATATTGTTATTCCAAATTCATCATTTATTCAAAATAATGTAATAAATTGGACTCTTGATGATGCAACAAGAAGATTACATATTGCCTTTGGTGTTGCTTATGGAACAAAAATTGAAACAGTAAAAAAAGTAATTTTAGATGAACTTTCTAATAGTACTCTTGTTTATGTAAAAGATATAACAGGAAAAGAACCTGAAATTAGATTAGAAAATATGAATACTAGTAGTGTTGATTTTGAACTTCTAGTTTGGGTAAAAGCAAATGATAAATTTAGACCAAATTCATTAAAGTCTGATTTCTTAATCTTAATTTATAATGCATTATATAAACACAATATTGAGATTCCCTTTCCTCAACTTGATTTACATATAAAAAAAAGACAAGAAATATAATTTCTTGTCTTTTTAATTATATTTATTAATATACAACTTTTTGAAAAGAACAACAATAGTCAACTAGTGAAGTTACTTTTAATTTGTATTTAGAATTTTGAGCAATTTCAACACTTGCAGGTGCGATGTATTCAACCCAATCTTCAGCAGGTAACATAACTTCTAAACTACCACTACTAATTTCAATAATTGCTTTATTAACAGTATTTAATTCATATTCACCTGGAAGTATTACACCTAAAGTTTTTTTACTACCATCTTCAAAAGTTATACTTCTACTTGTAATATTCCCGTTATACAGAATATTTGCTTGTTTTGCAATGCTAACGTTACCAAAATCCATCAATTTCCCTTTATCAAAAATAATTTAGAATAATTTTACCATAATTTTAATTTGAAGCAAGTATCTAATATAAATTTGTTATAATTTTTTTTAAATTAATTTAATAGAAAGATATATGCAAGGTTATATAATAGACATAAAAGCAGTAAAAGATGATGACTTAATAGTTTCAATTTTAACTGAAAATCAAATCTACACAACTTATAGATTTTATGGAGCAAGGCACTCTAATATAAACATAGGATATAAAATAGATTTTGAATTAGATAGCAATATGAGAAGTTCTATTCCAAGATTAAAAGAGGTAATACAACTTGGGTTTGAATGGATTTTTGATAATGAGAAGATGTATTGCTGGCAAAGATTTATAAAACTTTTTTATCCTCATCTAAAAGATATTGAAGAAATTGATAATTTTTATTTTAAACTTTTAGACAAGTTAACACATAAAATAATAAAACAAAATGCTAAAAGAGCTATATGTAAAAGTTATTTAAAACTTCTTAAATACGAAGGTAGATTACATGCAGATTTCAACTGTTTTTTGTGTGAAAATAATATAATAAGTGATATATCATTAGTTAGAAGTTTTATGCCTGTTCACTCATCTTGTAGCAATGGTAGAGTTTTTAAATTAAAAAAAATTGAAGAACTTTTTCTTGAAAAATCATTAATTTCATTTGAAGATGATGAAATTGATTACTTATGGAACATTTTACTTCAAGGATTATAAGTTATAAAATTATATACTATAATACTTTTTAATTAGGAATTACTATGTTTTTATTCGAAGAAAATAATGCCTCTAACTATTTAGATGTAGACAATGAAGATTTAGTTGTTACAAATTTATTACAAAAATTTAATATTAATTCAGAAACATCGTTTTTGTATAATTTAAATGATGATTATAGAGCCCTTACTAACTATATTAGTGAATTATATGTCAATAATAAAGATATACCAAAGGAGATTATTCATCAATTAAATCATAATCTAAACTTTAAAGCATATTTATTAATTTTAATAAAAGAAAAAATGAATAGTATTCTTACAAATAACACTACTATCATTTTTAAAGAGATAGTAACTATTACAAACCTACTCTCTTTTGGAAAAAATTTTCAAATATTTGAGAATTATAATTTCTATAATTTAGAAAACTTAACTTTTCTTTTTAGAGAATTTGAGAAAAAACTTCAAGAAAAAAAAGAAGTAAATGAAGAAGACTTTTTACTTACTTTTAATCAATATGTAGTATTAATTGAAGTAGTCAATGAATTATGTATAATAAACTCAACTGATGTACTTAGAAAAAAAACTATTAATGCATTAATTAACACAATAAGTGAAACAATAAATATTATTAAGTATAGTGTAGAACTTAATGAAAATCAAATAAATGTCTTAAATAATATTTTAGGAAAAATGTTATTTTACTACTCCCACATTCCATATATCAATACTTCAAATAAAGATTCACAATATTTAATTGATGAATTTAAATTTAACTTTGAAAAATTATGTGATGGATATGATTTATCAAAGAATACAAATTTTGGCGGTGATAGCAATACACAAGAGTATTATAAAATATTTTTAAATTCGACAACAACTTTAATTTTAACTCTTTTTTATAAATTGCAAATTACTTATAAAGAAGAAGAGTATAATGATATAAATAAATTTAAAAATATAATTGAATTATATGAAGAAGAGATTAACCATACAGAAAAAGAAAACTTTGAAAGCATAGAACAGTTTAGAAATTCTCTTTTAAATAACTATTCATATATTTATGAAAAAGAGCATACTTCTAATAATTACTTAAAAATAATAGATGAATTTATTGAAAATCCAAATTTTGATAGTTCTAATATGCTTATACTTCACTCTTTAGTACTTTTTTGCAACAAAATAGAAAAAGAAAAACTTTTAAAAATTTTAAAAATATTAATATCTTTAGATAAATTTAAAAATGATTATCATGAATTTTATAAATTAAATGTTTGTGATGTAATTATCAATAAATTTATATATTCAAGAAGCAAAATTATGTCAAAAGATGTAATTGATACTATTGTCAACTACATTGGAGATAATAAAATAGCTTCACATCTAATGTCAATATATTCTAAACTATACCTGTCTTTATCTCTTTATTATTCTTATTTTGAAGATTATAAATCCATTGAAACTTCAAAACTCTATTATTTTAATTATGTAGAAATTAATGGTAAAGAATTATTAGAAAATGAATATTATAAACTAAATAAAGATATTTTATATAATCATGGTAAAAAATCTATTGATGATATGGAGTTAGAGAATGTGCTGATTTCAGATTCTAAATGTATTCAAATAGGAACAAAACTTCTAAATAGATATTTTGAACAACAAGAGATAAATCTAAAATATACAATAAACCAAAAATTGTCTAATATAATCACACAAATATTTACAGATGAAGGTTTAAATGATGATTTATTAAATAAACATATAGAAAACTTTATATCAAGAGATATATTTCATGGACTTACCTTTGTATCAATAGAAGGACTTTGTAAAAATGAGTGTGCTCTTGTAGACTTAGGTTATGAAAAAGTTGAGATTCCACTTATTGATGGATACAAACTTAAAATGGCTTATTCAAATGTTTATAAGCATATTTTTGAAAATATTTTTAAAAACAACAAAGCTTATATTAAACAAAATATTATTAATCTAATTGTTAGTTATATAAAAAGTATTCCAATATATCTAGATCCAATAACTAAGATTTATAATATTAACAAATTAAAAGCTGAACTTCTTAAAAAGGAAAATGATGAATTTATTTTTATTGAACTTTATATAGAAGATTTAGTTAAGTTAAATAAAACATATGGTTATGATAAAACAAATGAGATGTTTAAAGAGTATGCAAAAAATCTAAGTGAAAGTAATAATACATATAGACTAATTGGACCAAAACTTGGAATAATTTTAAATGCATATGATGACTATAAAAAAGTCTTAAAAGATATAAGAGCTGCTAAAATAATATATAAAAAAGATATTATAAAACCTACTTTAACAATATCAGTATCTTGGGGGAATAAAAATAATATAATCGAAAAATCATCTCACTGCATGAGTTTGGCTCAAAGTTCAGATGACAAATATTATGAATTTAAGTAATTAAGAGAAACTCTTAATTACTCATCTAATAATCTATCTTGTAGTTTTTCAATGGCTTTTTCAAGGTTTTTAACATCAAGATTATATCTTGTAGCTTTTGCAATACCTTTTTGAATATTTTCTTCACTCATAACACCAGTTACACAACAAATTGTTTTAATTACATCTAGTATTTGAGTTTGTTCTTCATATTTATCATCACAATTATCGATATCATCAACATATTCAATTACATTTATTAAATTATCACTTAATTTCCAATGCTTAAAAATTGCTGCTGTAATCTGAGAAGTAGTCATTCCTACAGTCTCTTTTTCAGCCTCTGCTATTGTTTTCCCTGAAGCTACTAAAGATTTAAACTCTTCTGTTTTACCTTCACTATCAATTACATCTGCAAGAATAAATTTTCCTGCTTCTTGTAATAATGCTGGTAATACCAAATCTTCTTTCAAATCAAAAGAAACTTTGCTTAGCCACATAGAAGTTAATGTTGTAGCTAAATTTGAAGCTCTCATAAAATCATCACTATTTATTCCATATGGAGATAAATTCGCTTTTAATAAATTTTGAACCGTTCCACCAATTGCAATTGAAATAGTAAAATTAATTCCTAATAAATTAATTGCCTTACTTGCTGTCTCTACTTTACTTCTAAACCCAAACATTGCAGAGTTTGAAACTTTTAATAAAGTTGATACAATAAGGGCATCTTTTTCTATTATTTTTAATAGTTCATATGCTTCTTTTTCACTATCTTGTCTAAACTCTTCAATTTCAGCAATTGTTTTTGGAAGAGGTGGTAAAGACTCTATTTTTTCTATGACATCACTATTCATTAAAAACTCCTATTCAAAATCTATTAAATTATTATATTAAAATTATTATATCAAATATACTTATTTTTAAACATTAAACCTAAAATGCATTACATCGCCATCTTGAACAACATAATCTTTACCTTCTAATTTTAACTTACCAGCTTCTTTACTTTTTGCTTCACCACCTAATTCAATGAAATCTTTGTAAGCAATAACCTCAGCTTTAATAAAACCTTTTTCAAAATCATTATGAATAACAGCAGCAGCCTGAGGAGCTTTTGTATTCTTCTTAATTGTCCAAGCTCTAACTTCAATTTTTCCAGCTGTAAAATATGACTGTAAACCTAGTTTATCAAATGCATGGTGAATAATTTGTTCAAGTCCAGACTCTTCAACACCTAAATCAGTTAAAAATTCTTGCGCTTCATCTTCTTCTAAACCAACTAATTCTTCTTCAATTTTTGCACATAAAACAATAACATCAGCATTTACAGTTTTTGCATGTTCTTTTACAATATCAACATATTTATTTCCACCATCAGCAAGTGAATCTTCATCAACATTTGCACCATATATTACATCTTTATTTGATAAGAATCTTAACTCTTTATCTAATTCTAAAAAGTTTTCATCTTCTAAATCAGCAAAAGATCTAACAGGTTTTAAATCTTCTAAGTGAGCTAATAAAGCATTTGCTATTACTAATTTAGCAGCTGCACTTTTATCAAACTTTGAGTCTTTTTTTAATTTATCACATTTTTTTTCAACTTGAGTGATATCAGCATAAATAAGTTCAGTTTCAATAATTTCAATATCTCGTAAAGGATCAATTCCACCTTCAACATGAACAACATTTCCATCTTCAAAACATCTAACCATATGCAGAATAACTTCTACTTCTCTAATATTAGATAAAAATTTATTTCCTAAGCCTTCACCCTTTGAAGCACCTTTAACTAAACCAGCAATATCAACAAAATCAACTGTTGAATGTTGAATTTTATCTGGATTTACAATCTTTGCTAATTCATCTAATCTTTTATCAGGAACAGGAACAATGGCCTTATTTGGTTCAATTGTACAAAATGGATAATTTTGTGCCTCTGCATTTTGTGCTTTTGTTAAAGCATTAAAAGTTGTTGATTTTCCTATATTTGGTAATCCTACGATTCCTACGCCTAGTCCCATTTATATCCTTTTGTCTTTTTTAATAAATATTCTATAATAACCATCAAACAGTCAGAAATAGAGTTTTCTTATGAAATTTTAAATGAAATTAAATCTCAATATTTAACAATATTTTTAAAATAACAAGGGCTAAATAAGGATTTATCTAATATGAATTTAAAATATTGCTAAAAAGAATTCCTACTAACGAAGAAGGTATTTTTTTCAAACGTATTATAAACGAAAAAAGCAAAGAAATTGATAAATTGTACATAATTTGCTACAGAGATTTAAATAAAGATAGACTAAAACTATTGATAAGTATTTAAAGATTTCAAATAAACCAGCATCAACTTTTGAATTACTTTTTGAATTACTTTTTGAACACATTGTGAAACACGGAAAATTAATATGAATGCTTCATGCTACAGAAACTAGAGATTTTATACAATTGAAGATACTATATTTGCTTAGAACTGCTTACCGGATATGGTAATCGTCAATGTATTAATATCATATTTCAACTAGCAACTCAACTAAACCTTCTTCAAAACTATTTGGAAACAAGCACCAAAATTATCGTTTTTAACACTTATATCTCCATTTAGTTTCATATTTAAAATACTTTTTGCTAAAAAAAGTCCTATACCTGAAGAGTTTGAATTTGTATAGTCTTTTTTAAAAACATCATTTATTTGATTTGTTTTTATTCCTCCTGCATTGTCAGAAATAAGAATAATAATCTCATCATCTTTTTGTTGTAAATTAAAGATAACAAATGGTTTTTTTATTTTTCTTTGTTTAAATATTTTTATTGCATTTTCAACAATCACTAAAAATACATTTGAAAGTAGGTATTTATCTATATGTAAAATAGTTCCCTTTTTAATGTCTATTTTTAAATCGATGTTTTGCTTATCCATTTCGTTTCTTAATATACTAATAGAAAAATAAATAGCATCTATAATATCAATATCTTCTATTTTATGGTCATCTTCATAAAGATTTAAAAAGTTCTTCCCTGTATCTTGCATATAGTTTGTTGTCTGTTTTATATCACTTAAAGAATTATCAATAATAATTGATAAATTAGGGTCATTGAACTCTTTTGCTGCTTGAATGTCATTAATAGCATAATAAATATGATTAATAGGTTCTTTCCATTGATGTGAAATGTTAACCATAGATTGGCCTATACTTGATAGTTTTGAGTATTCATTTACAAGTATTAAGGCATTTTCTTTTTCTTTTTTTATTTGTATTAATAAATTAATTATCATTAAACCTAAACATAAAATATTAAAAAACAAACCAATACCTATAGACAAATTAAATAAATTATCAGCTGGTACAAATCCTAGTAATCCCATTATGAAATAAACACCAGTTACTACAAAAATTGTATTTCCTAGAAAATAAAATTTGTACCCATCTATCTTATTTTTGTATAAAATAACTGACACATAAAATAAAGTAAAACAAATAATCAGAAATAACAAATTTGAATAAGGAGCATAATATAATAAATCATTATTCATAGGATAAAATAAAAAAATTACAGCTAATATAAATAAATTAAAAATCAATAATTTTAAAAAAATAGTTGTTTTAGGAAGTATCTTACTTAATGGGAAAAAATAAATAGGAAATAGACCTATTAATGCAGAAGCTAAAGTACCTAAAGACCAAGATGATATGGTGTTAAAATAGGAATTAAATCCTAATTCATAAAGAATACCTGAAATGGCAAATTCTGCTAAAATAGCAAAAAGTATTAAAAAGAAATAAATCTTATTTATCATTTTTGGAAAAGTTATATCTATATAAATTACAAAAATCAATATCAATAATATAAATCCTGCGATAAAACCAAAAAGCATTGATTCTCTTGATGTTTTTTTTATATGGCTTTTTTTCTCTTCAATATTCCAATTTATATCAATAGCCCCAAAAGATTTGTATTTAATAAAAAATTCATATTTATCACTTTCTAATAATTCAAGTGAAAAGTTTGATTTTCTATGAATTAAATCTCTATTTTCTAAAGGATTCATATCTCCTAAATCATAGGTTTTAAAAATTTTATTATCTTTTACAATAAAAACTTTTATAAAATCAATTCCAGCTCTAGGGTTTGAAAAAACTAAATCCAAATCTTTGGAAGTTTTATTTTCTATTTTTCCATAGGTCCATACTGGAAATTTTTTTATTCCAATATTTGTTTTAACACTATTTTTAAAAAGTTCTTTATTTTCCAAAAAATCATCTATATGTTTTTTATTATCTTCATCATAATATGTTTTGAAATCATCAAAATTATATATGTTTTGTTCATCATTTATAATAAATGCATTTGCAAAATTAAAAGATAAAAGTATAATAAATAAAAGTTTTAAAATCATTAGTTCTTCCTAACTATCGTATATCCTACATCTTTAATGTTTTTTATTATAGGAAATGATAGTTTTTTATTTATCTTATAAACTAAACTTGTCAAAGATTTTTTATTTGCATCATCGTTATTCAAAACATAGAATATTTCTTCAAAGGTAACAACTTTATTTTTATTTGTTAAAAGAAACTCAAATATTCTGTATTCATAAGCAGTAAGTGCAATAACATCATCATTTGTTCTAATTGTTTTTGTAGAGTAATCATACACACAGTTTTCTGAGATTGCAACTTTTAATAAACCATGTTTATCCATCCAAATAGCACACTCTTCAAGAACATCTTTTAAGTCATTAAACTCTAAAGGCTTTGTTAAATAAGCTACAAGATTTAACTTTATAGCTTTTAATAATTTTTCTTTGTCATTATAAGAGCTAATTATTACTGCTGGAATAATATTGTTTATTTTTCTTATTTCTTGTAAAAAAGTTAAGCCATTCATAATAGGCATATCATAATCAACTAGTAAAAGATGTACTGATTCTTTTTGATATGTATTTAAAGCATTTAATCCATTGTGTTCAATAAATACTTCTTTGAAAAAGTAAGACAATGTTGTTTCCATATGTTTACAAGCTACTTTATCATCATCTATATATAAGACATTTAATTCTTTTAGGGTATCAATCACTGTTTACTACTTTTTTCTTATTTTTTGAGAATTATAGTATAGCAAAATCAACACAAAATCAATAGATTTATAAAGTAACTACAAATTTTGAAATTGTTTAAAAAAAGTTATTCTTATTGATTTTGTATTGATATAGATTTGATATTATAAATAAAATAACTTTTTTCAAGGAAAAAACATGAAACGCTTAGTAGATTTTAGTTCAAGATTCAGAATCTTAAAAGGTGGAAAAGTATCTTTAGTTGTATCTGCACTTTTAGGTTCAGTTGTAATTGCAAGTGCAAGTCCAAGTGGTGGAACAGTTACAAGTGGAACTGCAAATATTTCACAAAGCGGAAAAGTAACCAACATAGACCAAAGCTCATCCAAAGCTAGTATCAATTGGCAAAATTTTGATATAGCAACAGATGAAACAGTAAATTTTAATCAACCTGATATAAACTCTATTACATTAAATAGAGTAGTAGGAAATGAAAGCTCAGTAATTAATGGAGCATTAAACGCAAATGGTCAAGTATGGCTTTTAAATTCAAATGGTGTTTTATTTGGTAAAAATGCATCTGTAAATACAGCAGGTATCTTAGTAACTACAGGTGAACTTTCAGATTCTGATTTTCAAGCTGGAAATTATAAGTTTAAAAATAATTCAGAAAATTCAGTTATTAACCTTGGAGCAATAGAAGTATCAAATAATGGTTCTGTAATATTGGCTGCTAGTGAAGTTAGAAATAGTGGAACTATAAAAGCTGTAAAAGGAAAAGTACATCTTACAGGTGCAAGTGAATACACAGTAAACCTAAATGGAAACTCACTAGTAAACCTAATAGTAGATAAAGGAGTTCTTGATGCAATGGTTGAAAACTCAGGAACTATCCTAGCTGATGGTGGAGAAGTTTACTTAACAACAAATGCTGTAAATGAACTGCTAAAAGGTGTAGTAAATAATACAGGGATTATTGAAGCAAATTCTCTTGATGGTTTAATGGGAAATGTTGAAGTATTCGCTCATGGTGGAGAAGTTCAAGTTGGTGGAACAATAGAAGCAAAAGATGGCTTTGTGGAAACTTCAGGGAAAGATTTTACTATTTTAGAAGATGCAACTATAACAGCTGGTGAGTGGTTGATTGATCCTGTAAATGTAAACATAGATGACACTTTAGCTACTACTATTGAAACTGCTCTTGGAAGTGGAGATGTTACTATTGAAACAGACCAATCAAGTTATACAGATGTTGATACTTCGTCAAATGAAAGTGGAACAGATGGAGATATTAATGTAAATAGTGAAATAGAATGGAGTACAGCAAATAAACTTACTTTAGATGCATCAAATGATATAAATATAAATGCAGAAATCACAGCTACTGCTGGTAAACTAGCGTTGTATTATGGAGATAGTGGTGATTATAATGTAAATGCAAAAGTTAACTTAAGTGCAGGTGAAAACTTTTTTACTAAGCAAACAAGTGATGTAGCTGCAACTACTTGGACAGTAATTACAGAACTAGGAACGGCAACATCAAATAATGATGGAACATTACAAGGTATAAATGGTAATTTAACAGGAAATTATGTTTTAGGATCTGAGATAAATGCAAGTGATACTTCTACTTGGAATAGTGGAAAAGGATTTGACCCACTAGGTGATACTTCAACACAATTTGCAGGAAGCTTTGATGGTCTTGGTCATACTATTTCAAATTTGACAATAAATAGACCGAATGAAGACTTTTTAGGATTATTTGGTCGTACGAATGGTGCAACTATTAAGAATATTGGTGTTACAAATATCAGTATTACAGGAGAAGATTATATAGGAGGATTACTTGGTTATAATAATAATTCTACAATAGAGAACTCCTATGTAAGTGGAACTGTTTCAGGAGAGGGTAATAGTATAGGAGGATTACTTGGTTATAATAATTCTGTAATAAGTAATTCATATGCAAGTGGAACTGTTGAAGGAAATGATAATGTAGGAGGCTTAGTTGGAAATAATTCAAATGGAATAATTACAAATGCCTATGCGACAGGAGCAGTAAATGGTGCTAGTAGTGTTGGCGGTCTTGTAGGTTATAATTCAAGTGGAACAATTACAAATGCCTATGCGACAGGAGCAGTGAATGGTACTTCAGGTTTTGTAGCTGGGCTTATAGGTTATAATTATTATGGAACAATTACAAATTCATATGCAACAGGAGCAGTTAGTGGTGATACCTATGTTGGTGGACTTGTAGGTTATACTTTTTTTAGAACAATTACAAATTCATATGCAACAGGAGCAGTTAGTGGTGATACCAATGTTGGTGGACTTGTAGGTTATACTTTTTGGGGAACAATTACAAATTCATATGCAACAGGAGCAGTTAGTGGTGAGACCAATGTTGGTGGCCTTGTAGCATATAATAATCAGGGAACAATTACAAATTCATATGCAACAGGAGCAGTTAGTGGTGATACCTATGTTGGTGGACTTGTAGGTAATAATCATTATAATGGAACAATTGCAAATGCCTATGCGACAGGAACAGTGAGTGGAAGTACAAATGTTGGTGGGCTTGTAGGATCAAATATTGGAACCATCACTAATAGTTTCTGGGATAC
Organism: Halarcobacter sp.; assembly: GCA_041583235.1. Lineage (GTDB taxonomy): Bacteria > Campylobacterota > Campylobacteria > Campylobacterales > Arcobacteraceae > Halarcobacter. Next base: position 31,818 of record JBFHGG010000006.1, on the reverse strand, counting down.
ACAGACAACAGGTCAAACAAGTAGTTCAGGAAGTGATATTAGCTATGGGAAAACGACAAACGAGCTTCAAACAATAGATATATTTAAAACAGCAGGATGGAATATAGAATTAGATTCAAGTAAAACAAAAATATACCCATTCTTAGTATTTGATGAAAATGGTGAAGCTAGTTGGAAAATAGGTTTATATAATAGTATAGTAGAAGCAGCAAATGATACAACTAGTGACACAACCAATGATACAAATAGAATAATAACAGCAATTACAAATACAACAGCTGTAAAAACTAATATTCCAAAAGTAGAAAATTTAGTAATAAAAACAAATGTAAGTGGATCACAAATTTTAGAAAACGAAAATACAAAAGTAATAACAATGAGTGAATTAAAAGCAAAAGAAGATACAAATAGTGAAAATGTAAATCAAGATATTGTTGTACCATTGAGTGATAACTCACTTGTTTCTTTAGTAAATGGTGGAGTAAATCTTCCAGAAGGTGTTGATCAACAGTTTTTTGTAGCAAATACAGATACTCAAGAAAACTAAAAGAATAAGGAAATAAAAAATGAAACAAATAAATAAAATAATAACAATATCAGTGTTAAGTTCTTCTATTCTTTTAGGAGCAACAGTACCAAATATAGGTGATATCCAAAAACAAGTAGAACCTCCAAAAGATTTAATAAAACCAAAAGAGACTCCATTAGTAGAACTTGGTGGAATTAAAAAATACGCTGCTCCAATGAAAGATGATAAAAGTGGAAAAACAATCTTTGTAAAAAGCTTTAAAATAGATGGAGCAATTCATATAAATGAAGAGAAATTACAAAAACTAATTTCTTCATATACAAATAAAGATTTAACTTTTAATCAGCTTCAAGAAGTAGCAAGTGTAATCACAAAAGAGTATAGAAATCAAGGTTACTTTGTAGCACGCGCATATTTGCCTATTCAAGATATAAATAAAAATAATGGTGTAATAACAATTGCAATTATTGAAGGAGAGTATGGAGAGTTTAAACTTGAAAATAATTCAAGAGTAAAAGACTCAATAGTTCAAGGAATGCTTGACAATGCAAAACAAAGAGATAATGTAATCTCAACAAGTACATTAGAACGAGCTATGCTTATTATAAATGATACTCCAGGTGTAGTTGTAAGTGCAGCTGATGTAAAACCAGGTAAAGAAGTAGGTACATCAGACTTTGCAATTACAACACAAGAAAGTGATCTAATAAATGGATATGTTGTAGCTGATAATACAGGAAGTAAATATACTGGTAAAAATAGATTAATGGCAGGAGTTGATTTTAATTCTCCATTTAAAATAGGAGATAAATTATCTCTTTCAGGATTGGTTTCAAATGGAGCAGATTTAAAAAATGGAAGAATAGCTTATTCTTTACCTTTAGCTTCAAATGGTTTAAGAGGAGAAATATCTTATTCTCAAACAAACTATTCACTTACAGAGGATTATGAAGCATTAGATGCATTAGGTACTTCAAAAACGCTGGATGCTACAATAACTTATCCAATTAAAAGAACAAGATTAGAAAATCTAAACCTGTCTTTAACTATTGCTAATAAAGATTTAAAAGATGAAGTAAGAAGTACAAGTGATATTACAAAAAAAGATACAAAATCTTTAAACCTAGGTCTTGCATATGATAAAAACTATTTGGCATTTGGGAAAAATACTCAATCACAAATAAATTTAAATCTTACATATGGAAGATTAAGCTTTGATGATGATACTGATAGAATATCAGATCAAGCAGGGGCAAATACAAATGGAAATTATTCAAAGGTAAACCTAGAATTATCAAATACAATTGCTTTGACAAATAAACTTACGTTTGATTCTTCTTTAAAAATGCAATATGCTCTAGGAAATAAAAACCTTGATGGAAGTGAAGATTTTTCTATTGGTGGATCAAATGGTGTTAAATTATATCCAGATGGTGAGTTAAGTGCAGAAAATGGATATCTATTAAATATTGAAGCAAAATATAGATTGCCAAATATAAATAAACTATCAAATACTGTAGGAGTATTTTATGATAGAGGAAGAGCTTTTATGTCAAACAACAATGTAAGCTTTGAAGCAAAATCATTGCAAGATGTTGGAATAGGATATTATGCATCTTATGATAACTTCTTTGGAAAACTTCAAGTAGCATGGAATGCAAATAGTAAAGATATAACTAGTGAAGATAATAGAAACTCTAGAATTTTATTTCAAGGTGGTTTCACTTTTTAATTTCTTAAATTAACACATCAAATTTCAAAAAGTTCCTATTTAGAGCTTTTTTTATGCTTATTATTTAAGACATCATTTTTAAAGTATTAAAAACTAAGAACTTAACTTTTTCTAAATTCTTACTCTCTATTAATTTGTAGAATGAGGGACTTCCCCTCATTTTTTAATATAACTGATAAAGTTCAACAAACTGTGAGACTGTGAAAGAACTAACCCTAATAAGTAAACTTTGAGCTGCTTACACTAAATCATTATTTAATGATAATGATATTGAAAAAATGTTATATGGTTTTTTATATATATAATTTAATTTATAATTATGCCTCTTTAAAATTTTATTTACAATGTTAAGACCTAATCCATGACCTACCTGTTGATTAGGTTCTCTTGTAAAAGGTTGAATATAATAAATTAAATCATTAGAAAGTCGATCAGCTATATTTTTAACATAGATTTCATTATTTCTAGTTTCAATTCTAATAGGATATTCATTTGTATACTTCATAGCATTATCAATTAAGTTTTTAAGAGCTAATATCAAATAGTACTTATCCCCTTGAATATTAAAATCCTCTTCAATATCAAGTATTATTTTCGATTCATCATCAATAGAAAGCTTTGATAGAGATTCAAGAATCAAGCTACTAACTTTAAATTTCGATTTATTTAATGTAGCAAAGTTAAGTTTTTCCCTTTCGAGTAACTTACTTGTAAGTTCTTCTATATCTTTAAAAACATTATTAATACTAGAAGTTTCGATATTATTGTTTTTATTTTTTAAATTTTCAAGAAGAAACTTTCCTTTTGTTATCGGCGTTTTTAACTCATGACTTATATTTCTTAAAAGCTCTTCTCTTGAATGGATTATATCAACCTGTTTTTCAAGATATAAATTAAGATTATCAGTTATCTCACTTAATTCATTTTTTTCTTTAAGGTTTATTTTAATAGTCTTTGCGTCATCATTGAAAAGAGATAAAACACCTTTATTTAATTTACTCAATATATCCTTTATCTCTTTTATAATTCTTGATGAGATTATAAAAGACAATATGAATGCAATTAAAAGAGATATTACTAATTCAATCTTAATAGCATTAATAAATTGATCTCGATTTCTTTCAGTTTCTTGAAGTCTTTTTTGAAGATAAAGTATCTCTTTAAACAAAAGATTTTTAGTTTTTTCACTAGCTTTATCAAACTTTTCATTAAACATTTCAAAATTTTTATTTTCTTTTTTTATTAATACTAAAGTAAATAGTTCTTTTTTTATAAGATTCTCAATATCTTTTAAATATGAAAATATAAGTTTTAATTTCTCTTTCTCTTCACTTGACTCAGAATTGTTAATAATTTCTTTTTTTTGCAATAGTAAAGTTTTAAAAAGTTCATTAGATTTGTTTATTCTATCTTTAACCACATCTATTTTTTCATAATCAGTAATAATATCAAGAACTATCCAAGAAAAAGAGTTACTGTACTCTTTTAACTTTTCTACTTTTAATATTTGATCATATCTATGATTTTGAGAAGTATGTATTTCATTTAGATTATAAATTGTATAAAAAAATACACTTATTATAAATATAATGATAAATAAAATAAGTGAAAATGAAATATAAAGTCTTTTTTTAATTGTCATTTATAAATTTGTACCCTATTCCCCAAACTGATTTAATATATTTTGATTCTTTTGAATCATCATTTATTTTAAATCTTAAATTACTTATATGCATATCAATAGTTCTATTTTTTGTATCTTCTTTTAGTGAAGTTTGACTTATTATATTCTCCCTTGATACCACTTTATTAATATTATTTATAAACATAAAAAATATTTCTGATTCAATTTTAGTAAAATCAATTTCTTGATTTTCTAAAAATACCCTATTTTTATTTAGATCAACTAATAACTCACCTATTTTAAGTTCTTCGTTATTTTCATATCTTTTTAGTGTTGCATCAATTCTTAATACCAATTCCCTAGGTTCATAAGGTTTAGCCAAATAATCATCTGCTCCAAGTTCAAAACCATAGATTTTATTACCAATATCATTCCTTGCCGTTGATATTATTATTGGTATATTCTTAATCTCTTTTAATTTTTTAAAAAGATCAAATCCATCAATTTGAGGAAGACCAAGATCTAAAATGACAATAGCATATTTATAAGAGTTCTTATCAAACTCTTTTAATGCTTCTAATGGTTGAGAATATGCCATACATAAATAATTATATCCTTTTAGAAAATCACATATAAGAGTTTGAAGTTCTAAGTTATCTTCTATTAATAGTACATTCTTATTATTCAATTATTCTACCTTTATTTCTCACATCATTTTAATCTTCGTTCTTCACTAATACACTCTTTAATCAAAAATAGCTAAATAAACCTGAAAATGCCATACTAAATACTTGATTTAGACTATTTTCATTGAGAGTTTGTACAATTTTCAATTTAATAGCTAATAATGATACTCCAAAATTCCAATTACAAATAATTTGTTTTTTAATATAAATGTAAAAGTATACAAATTAAATGTAAAATTTTTTATATAGATTATCTTGACATTTTATTGACAACTATATTCAAGTAATTTTTATTAAAAAGTTTTTATAAGCAACTTTCTCCATTAAGTTAACAACTGTAAAGAAAATGTCAAAAAATATTACATATTAAAATTGACAATTTATTGATAATATTTAAAAAATTAAAAATCACTTTTAAAGGATAAATTTTGGAAATAGCTATAAAGCTTGCAATCTTTGCAATTTCTAGTCTTGTATTTATTGGTCTTGTTAGTTCTTTTGTCTAATCTAAAAAAATGTAGCAATATCGTATTAAAAAAAGCTTTAGATATTTATTATGAAGATAATAAAAAGGCTTTTTCTATACATGCAACGTAAAAATGTTGTAAAAATTTAATATAGGAGTAATAAATTATAATGACAACTAAGTATTATTTTATTTTAGCTTGCATTCTGGTCCTGTTTTGGATCTTGTTATCCGGTCATACTAGTATACTCTTACTAAGTCTTGGTCTTACATCAATACTTCTAGTTACTTGGCTAGTTCGTCGTATGGATTATAATGATAAGACTCCATTTCGTATATTATTATCCGTAGAATTCTTTACTTATTTAGGATGGCTTATCTGGCAGGTTATTATTACTAATATTGATGTTGCACGTCGTATTTGGAAAACATCTTTACCGATTAAACCTGAATGTCGTAGGATCAAGGTAAGTATCAAAGACCCAATAATCAAAACTATTTATGCCAATTCAATAACATTAACACCAGGTACAGTAACCACTGAAGTTGGAAAAGATTACTTTATTGTGCATGCATTAAATGCTGAGGGACTAGATGAATTGGAAGATGGTGAAATGGAAAGACGTCTTAGTCGTTTGGAGAAAAGACAATGATTGCTGCTGCTATAGTTGCCTTGATAATTACATTAGCACTAACACTTATTCGTGCCTTTTTAGGGCCAAGCATTTACGATCGAATACTTGCTGTTAACTCTTTTGGTACAAAAACAGTTTTATTAATTGTTGTTGCTGGACATGCCCTTGGTTGGTTTAGTTATATTGATATTGCATTAATGTATGCATTAATCAATTTCGTTGGAACCTTAGCTGTTATGCGTTTTGTTGAACAATATAATCCACAAGGAGAACAATCATGACGATTATCAACTTATTAAGTGATATTTGTTTACTTCTTGGAGGTTTTTTTACCCTGACTGGTGCAGTAGGTTTGTTACGACTCCCTAGTTTTTATACAAGACTACATGCCGCTAGTGTAACAGAATCACTAGCAGCTCCACTATTGATTATTGGTATTATCTTAGATACAGGATTTACTCTAGATGCTATAAAACTAGTACTTATTATTATTATCATGGTAGTTTCAAATCCAACAATTACTCATGCATTATGTCGTGCTGCTGCTCATGGCGGTAATACACCAGAAATGGAAAATAAAAATACTAAAAAAAACGAATCTCAAACTGAAACAAATGTTTCAGGCAAGGAGTTAAAGTGATAGAAAATCTTCATCTATTAATTGATGTTTGTTTATTAGCTTTCCTGGTACTAATTGCATTTGCTACTATGAAAATAACAAACTTATTTGTTGCTACTATGTTATTTGGTATTTTTAGTTTTGTTACAGCCTTGCTATTTCTTGATCTAGATGCAGTAGATGTTGCTTTTACTGAAGCTGCAGTTGGTGCTGGCTTTTCTACTGTACTAATGTTATCTGCGTTAAGACTTACAGGTGCATTTGAAAATGCTAAACACCGTCATTCAGTATTAGGACTAATTATTGTAGTACTAACAGGTGCTGCATTGATTTATGGTACAGCAGATTTTCCAAATATGGGAGATGCTAATGCACCTGTGCATTTACATCTTACTCCTGAATTTATTCAGTTGACACAAGAAAAAATTGATATCCCAAATGTCGTTACTGCAGTTCTTGCAAGTTTTAGAGGATATGATACCTTTGGTGAAACTGTAGTTATATTTAGTGCTGGTGTTGCTGTATTATTATTACTTGGTATGGGGCATGTAGAACCAAAACAAGAACCAGAACAAAATTTGGTTTTATGGGTTGTTGTTAAGCCTATTATAGCATTAATTTTAATTTTTGGACTCTATGTACAATTTCATGGTGACTTTGGTGCGGGAGGAGGCTTTCAAGCAGGGGTAATTTTTGCTAGTGGGTTTATTCTTTATAGTTTAGTTTTTGGTGAAGCTTACGCAAGAAAAGTTGTTCCTTCTACTGTTTTACCACGATTTTCTGCCTTAGGTGTATTAATTTATGGTGTAACTGGATTGGCAAGTTTACTTTCTGGCAAGCCTTTCTTAGATTATAATGCATTATCTTCTAATCCAGTGAGTGGTCAACATATAGGTATTATATTAGTTGAAGCTGGCGTTGGTTTAGCAGTATTTTCAACAGTATTACTAATCTTTTATTCTTTTTCTGGAGTGAATCATAATGAATGAGTTATTAGGACATTTTAATTACTGGATAGTAATCTTTTTAATGATGATGGGACTATATATGGTAATTGCATCATCTAATTTAATTAAAAAACTGATCGGACTTTCTGTTTTTCAAGCATCGGTATTTATATTGTATATTACCTTTGGTAAGATAACAGAAGGTAGTCCCCCAATTATCACTGATAATGTTGATGTGTATTCTAGCCCTTTACCTCATGTCCTTATTCTTACTGCAATTGTGGTTGGTGTTGCAACAACATCTGTTGGTTTAGCATTAATTGTACGTATTAAAGAAGCTTATGGAAGTACAGATGAAGATGATATCCATAATATGGATGATAATGATGACTTTAATATTAAAGACAGGAGTATAACTTGAATCAAATAACACATTTACCTGTTCTTGTTGTTGTAGCACCCTTACTAGCAGCAGCATTAATTGTGTTAATAAATAGTCGAAAAGGTGCTTGGTTAATTACTTTATTAACTTCACTTTTTTGTTTTTATGCTTCTGTTAGTATGTTGCAAATGCTTCAGGATGTTACAGAACTTAGCTATAAACTTGGAGGTTGGGATGCTCCCCTTGGGATTGAACTTAAGATTGATGCATTAACTGGTTTAATGTTATTAATCCTTACTGGTTCAGCATCACTTGTGAGTTTTTATGCACTAAGAAGTGTTGAACAAGAAATAGCTAATGGAAAACAAATTCTATTTTATTCTGCATTTCTATTAGTATTTGCAGGACTTATTGGTATTAGTATTACTGGTGATGCATTTAATGTTTTCGTATTTTTAGAGATTTCTTCACTTTCTACCTATGCAATAATTAGTATGGGAAGAGATAGACGTGCACTACACGCATCATATCAATACCTTATTATGGGAACAATTGGAGCAACATTTATCTTAATTGGTATTGCTTTTATGTATGTAATGACAGGTACACTTAATATGAGTGATCTTGCTAATCGTTTACCTGCAATTGCTGATACTAATGCAATAAGAGCTGGTTTTGCATTTATTACAATTGGTATTGGTATTAAAGCTGCTATGTTGCCTCTACACCAATGGTTACCTAATGCGTATGCATATAGTCCATCAGTAGTTTCAACTTTCCTTGCAGCAACAGCAACTAAAGTAGCTGTTTATGTAATGATTAGATTCCAGTTAACTATATTTGGTATTGAATTTTCACTTCTTGATATGCCATTTGATAAGTTATTGATGATCCTTGGTACAATAGGTATCTTAGGAGGTTCAGCTTCTGCAATTTATCAAAAAAATGTAAAACGAATGTTTGCATACTCTAGTATTGCTCAAATTGGTTATATACTATTAGCTATTGGATTAGCTAGTCAGCCAGGGTTTACTGCTGCATTACTACACATGTTTAATCATGCTTTAATTAAAGGAACTATATTCATGGCACTTGGAATTATTTTTTTCCGATATGCTAGTACCGAATTATCTGTAATGTCTGGAATTGGTAAAAGTATGCCCTTAACTATGGCTGCCTTTACAATAGGTGGTTTAAGTTTAATTGGCGTTCCTGGAACTGCAGGGTTTGTTAGTAAGTGGTATCTTGTTACAGCATTACTAGATGCTTCATTATGGCCACTTGCATTATTAATACTTGTCGCTTCTGTATTAACATTAATTTATGTAGGTCGTGTTTTAGAAGTTGTTTACTTTAGACCAGCACCTAAGCAAAGTATTCAACAAAAAATACCAACAACTATGATAGTTGCTTTATGGGTATTTGCTCTAAGCAATATTTATTTTGGGTTAAATAGTGATATAAGTATGGGAATATCAACACAAGCTGTAGATCAGTTAATAGGGGTCAGACCATGAGTATTGAAACACTTTATATTTTAATCTTAGTTTTACCACTACTGACAGCAGTTGGTGTACTAGTATGCCGAAAAAATGAAAATATTCGTGAATCTGTAACAATTATTGGCGGGGTATCTCTATTTTTAACTGTTATTTCATTAGCACTTAATTATGATTTTGAGCAAACAGTAAGATTTACATTACTTGAGCCACTACCAGGTTTATCAATTGCATTTGAACTTGAACCTTTAGGTTTAATTTTCACATTAGTTGCAGGATTTTTATGGCCAGTAACATCTTTGTATGCTATTGGATATATGAGATCTCATCATGAGAAGAATCAAACAAGATTTTATTTTGCATTTGCAATCTCAATTTTTGCTACTATGGCATTAGCTTTATCAGCAAACTTATTTACGCTATTTATTGCGTATGAGTTGTTAACTCTTTTCACACTGCCTTTAGTTACTCATGCAGGAACAGATGCAGCAAGAAAAGCTGGTTGGACTTACTTAGGTATTTTAATGACAACTTCAATTGGATTCTTGTTATTAGCCATTATCTGGACTTGGTCTTTAACTGGTACTTTAGAATTTACAGTTGGCGGTATTCTTTCTGGAAAAGCGGAACCTGCTATTTTAGGTGGTTTATTATTACTATTTGTTTTTGGTACGGGAAAAGCGGCAATTATGCCATTTCACAGATGGTTGCCAGCAGCGATGGTAGCACCAACACCTGTTTCTTCTTTACTACACGCAGTTGCAGTAGTTAAAGCTGGTGTTTTCACTATTTTAAAAGTTTCTGTTTATATATTTGGTATTGATTTAATTGGTTCGCTTGATGCAGCTTACTGGCTTTCATTATTAGCTGGATTTACTATTGTTTCTGCTTCAATTATTGCAATGACAAAAGATAACCTAAAAGCAAGGTTAGCTTATTCGACAATTAGCCAGTTATCATATATCATTTTAGCGGCAATGTTAGGTGTTGCTACTGGTGTATTTGCAGGTAGTTTGCATATTGCTATGCACGCATTTGCAAAGATTACATTGTTCTTCTGTGCGGGTGCAATTTTAGTTAGTGCACATAAATCTAAAGTTTCAGAGTTAAATGGTATTGGACGAGCTATGCCAATTACAATGATAGCATTTTTACTTGCCGCACTTTCAATTGTTGGTTTACCTCCACTTGGAGGAAGCTGGAGTAAATGGTTATTACTTCAAGCTACAATGGAAGCTCATAATATGGTACTACTAATAGTATTATTAATAAGTTCATTATTAAATTTATTCTACCTAGTTGAAATACCAATTAGAGCATTCTTTGCTAAGCCAGTTGACCCTGCGTATAACAATGGAATCAAAGAAGCGCCAAAATTTAGTTTAATTGCAATTTTAATTACAACAACGGGTTGTCTGGCACTATTTTTCTTTGTTAACCCTATTTGGAATCTTGTAGAGAAGGTATTACCATGAATGATAATAAACAATACATATTTGATAACCCTAAAAATGTAAAACTACTAATAAAAGCACTTTATGCTTGTTGTTTGATTCTATTTGCTATGGATTTAATTATCCATAGACATATTTATCATCCATGGGAAGAGTTTACAGGCTTTTATGCCTTTTATGGTTGTCTTGCGTGTGTAGTACTTGTATTACTAGCACGTGAAATGAGAAAAATAGTCATGCGTGATGAAGATTACTATGATATTAAAGACGAAAATGATACGCAGATTATAGAAGAAAAAAAGACAGGAGAAAAAGTTAATGGATAGTTTTTTACCAATATTACCATTTTTTATTGCAGCGATTCTAACACTTTTTACTCGTGGTTCATTACGTGCTACTATTATGATAGTAACACCAATTATTGCAGCTTATGGCATTTATAACCTTGAAATTGGACACACATATACGGCTACATTGCTTGGTTATGAATTAACACCAATAAGAGTAGATAAGCTTTCAACGCTATTTGGATATCTGTTTTGTGTAGCTGGATTATTAGGTAATATCTATTCGTTATATCATAAAGACACAATTCAGCACTTTGCAGCACAAGCTTATGCAGGGAGTGCGGTAGGTGCTGTTTTTGCTGGAGATATGCTGACTTTATTTATTTGCTGGGAGTTAATGGCTTTAACATCATCAGTATTAATCTTTGCAAGAAGAAGCGAAGCCTCTTTACATGCAGGAATTCGTTATCTATCAATGCAGATTATATCTGGACTATTATTATTAGCTGGTATTATTGTTTATTACAACTCAGTTGGAAATCTTGATTTCAATCATATTGGATTAGAAACTCCTGGTGCTTGGTTATTCTTTATTGCATTTGGTATCAAAAGTGCTTTCCCATTCTTACATAACTGGTTAACTGATGCTTATCCAGAAGCAACTGAAAGTGGTACAGTGTTCTTAAGTTCATTTACTACAAAAGTTGCTGTTTATGCGTTAGCAAGATCTTTTGCTGGTGAAGAAATACTAATTTATATTGGTGCTACTATGGCATTCTTCCCAATCTATTATGCAGTTATAGAAAACGACCTAAGAAGAGTATTAACATACAGCCTTATTAACCAGATTGGATTTATGGTAGTTGGTATTGGTATTGGTACAGAATTAGCTTTAAATGGTGCAGTTGCCCATGCTTTTGCTGATGTAATCTTTAAAGGATTATTAATGATGACAATGGGAGCAGTATTATTTTCTACTGGGGAAATGCGTGGTTCTGAACTTGGTGGTTTATACAAGAAAATGCCAAAAACAACTTGGCTTTGTATTATAGGAGCAGCTTCAATTTCTGCCTTCCCATTATTTAGTGGATTTGTTAGTAAGTCTATTATTGTTAGTGCTGTATTACTTGAAGGTTATTATGGAGTCTGGTTAATATTATTATTTGCTGCTGCTGGTGTATTCCACCATGCTGGTATCAAAATTCCATTCTTTGCTTTTTTTGCACACGATTCAAAATATGTTGAAACTGCAAAAGAAGCTCCTAAGAATATGATTTGGGCAATGAGTCTAAGTGCAGTATTATGTATTCTTATTGGTTGTTTCCCTCAAGCCTTCTATTCAATGTTACCTTGGGAAATGGACTACACTCCATATGATACAACACATGTATTAACTCAATTACAATTATTGTTCTTCTCAGCACTTGCATTTGTTTGGTTGAAATTAGCTCATATTTATCCCCCTGAGTTAAAATCAGTGAATATTGATGCTGAATGGATATATAGAAAACTATTTCCTAAAGCAATTTATAGCATTAGTAAGATTTGGTGTTCATTTTACGGTAAACTTCAGTTACAAACTGGACAACTATTAAAAATATCTCAGACTTCTACTACTCAATTCTTTGGTGCGGATGGGTTCTTATCTAATTTCCGTTCCCTAGGTGGCATGGTTATGTGGGTTACTATTATATTGTCTACTTCACTATTTTTATATTATCTGTAGTTTTTACAAGAAAATAATAAGGATTATAACTTCAAATCATTTTGAGAGATAATCCTTACTTTTCTGTTTGTAAGAACTTATAATAAAATTATAAAATAACTACTTGATTACGTCCATTTTCTTTTGCTCTATAAAGAGCTATATCCGTACATTTTATGACAGCTTGTCAAAAACTCAAAAGAATTTATAATTTAAGTAATTGATTGAGTATAATGTTATTTTTATTTAGATATGAAGGGAAACAATGACAATAGAAACAAAAAATATAAAAAAAAACGATTTATACAATTTAATGATAGGCTCAATTCTACCAAGACCAATTACTTGGATTGGAAGTACTAGTATTGATAAAATTGATAATCTAGCAGCTTTCTCTTTTTTTTTGTTGCAAGTGTAAATCCTCCTATCCTAAGTTTATCAATTTTAAATAAAGCAGATGGTGAACAAAAAGCTACATTAAAGGATATAGAAAATAGTAAGTATTTTTCTATCTCTATTGTAAATGAAGATTTAGCTTCTTCAATGACAAGAAGTTCTGGAATATATGAAAATATTGTAAATAAGTTTAAATATCAAACGTAAGTAGAAAAGAGTGTTCAAAAATCCCATCTTTTTATATTGAAGAATCACAAGTATCATATGCATGTAAATTACGAGAAGTCATAAAACTCGGAAAAGAAGAACAATCTGGAAATTTAGTTTTAGCTGATGTGATAGCTATAAATATTGATGATAAAATTTTAGATTTTCCTCAAATTGATATTGAAAAATTAAATCCTATTAGAAGGTTATTTGAGATTATTACTTCTTCTTACATTAACTTATAGGCAATTTAATTGAGAGTTCAGCTCCTAAATATTCTTTTTTATGATATATAAAACTTACATTATTGGCTTTTACACTTCCCCTCATTCCCTCTACAATTAAATTGTAAGTCATACTAAGTCCTATTCCTGTACCTATTGATTTATTCTTAGTTGTAAAATATGGCTCAAAAATTCTAGGAAAAGATTTTTCCGAAATACCGCCTGCATTATCTTTTATTTTTATAAATACTTCATTATCTTTAATGGAAGTTGATATAAATATGAATTTATCTTTAATTTCTCTTTCATTAAGTGCATCTTTTGCATTATTAAATATATTTATTAGACACTGTATCAATTCATTAGGATATCCATCAATAATAATATCATCTTTTAAATCGAGAACTAAATTTATATCATGATTTTTAATTGTTCCTTTTATAAGCTCTAAAAAACTATTTATATCTTCACTTAGATTGAAAGTTACTTTTGTTCTGTCATCTCTTATAAAATTTTTAAAATCTTCAATAGTTTTAGACAGATACTGTGCATTATTATTTATCTCAGTACATGTCATATCAAATAACTCATCAGTAAGTACTCCATGTTTTTTTTGTAATTGTATTCCTGTAGCTCCCATTGATATTATAGATAATGGTTGTCTCCATTGATGGGCAATATTTCCTATCATCTCCCCCATTGATGCAAGTTTGGATTGTTCGTATATTAATTTATCTTTATTTTTTAATTCAGTAATATCATGAAGAATACCACTCCACAAAATACTCCCATCAGGCAGCTTTTCTGGTGTTGATTTTCCATGAATCCAACGTAAACCTTTCTTTGGAAGATTTACTCTATATTCTAAATTCCACTCTTCCATTGTTTCTATAGATTTTAAAACTGAAGTTTCAAACATATCTTTATCATCTGGATATGTATAATTTAAAATAGTATTTGAATCTTTAAGTACATTTTCAGTAGACACTCCATATACATTTTCTATCCCCTTACTTACATAAATGAATTCTGAATTTCCACTTGGATAGAGTCTATATTGATAAAGAGCACCAGGTAAATTTTCTGTTAATTTATGAAGTTTTTCATGACTTTTTTTAATCTCTAACTCTAATGTTTTTTGTTTAGTAATATCATGATGTGTTCCAGTCATTCTAATAGGACTTCCATCTTGATTATAAGTAGCCTTACCTCTAGACTGTATCCATACCCAAGAATTATTTTTATGTTTAAGTCTATAAATAACTTCAAAGTATTCTGTTTTATTATCTATATGATTTTGCATACATTCTTTTACATTAGTTATGTCATTAGGATGAACTTTATTTTCCCATGCTTCATATACATTAGGTAATTCATAATCTTCATAACCAATCATAATTTTCCATTTAGGAGAGAAATATACACTATTATCTAGCATGTTCAGTTCCCAAACACCATCATTATTCCCAAGTAATGCTCTTTCCATACGTTCATTTAAATGTTTAATTTCTTCTCGTGCAATTACTAGTTCGCTCATATCTCTGAAAGAAGAAATTGAATATAATATCTTACCATTTGAATCCCAAACAGCACTAGCATTTAAATCAACATTTATTTTACCACCATCTTTCTTCTTCAATACTAAGGCTACATCTTGAACACTTCCAGTTTTTAAAAAGTTTTCAAAAGTTTTTTGTGCATTATTAAGGCAAACATCATCGTATAAGTTAAATACAGATTTACCAATTATCTCATCTTTTGTAAAGCCTGTTTTTCTTAATAATGTTTCATTGCAAAGAAGAACTTTTGAATCTTTTGGAGATACAGAGATATACATATCTGGAGAATTTTGATATAAGGATCGAAACTTTTCCTCAGAATTATGGAGAGTATTTAGAATTTTCTTTTTTTCTGTAATATTAGTAAAAATACAACTTGTATATAGCATTTGACCATTATCATCATTGATAATAGTACCATCTAAAGATACTGTTATTTTATTTCCACTTTTATGTAACATATCAAACTCGATATCTGAAACTTGGCCATACTTCTTTAAATTTGGGAATTGATTGAAATATGTTTGTTTTGTTTGGGATGTAAGAAAGTCTATAAAATGACGACCAATAACTTCATCTCTTTTATAGCCAAGTTCTTCACACCACTTTTCATTTACACTTAATATCTTTCCTTGAGAATTCAATGATTGTGAAGGTTGAGGAATTTTATCTAATATATTGACAAGTTGTTTATTCTTGTTTATAAGAGCAGTGTTTTTGTTTGTAGCTGAAATTAATTGAATTTTTAATTCTTTTATTTGGTCCTGTAATGAACCTATATCAATATTAGTTTTTTCATCCATCATATTATATACCTTGGCATTATTATTGCTCCATTATATAAGAATGTCACTTTGTTACAAATATAAGTTATAAAAACAAGTTCAAATAGGTGTTTAATTAAATCATTAAAAAACTATTCATTACTTACTCCTATTTCTTCCCTCTTTAATTAATATTCAAATTTAAAAATTTAGTATATATCCGCTTCCATAAATACTATGAATTATATCAATAGGAAGTTTTTTTCTAAGACGTTTTACAAGGTTTCTAATACTTGCATTATTAATACTTTTATTTTCTTTACTCCAAACATATAAAGCAATATCATTTGGAGTTACCACTTCATTTTTTTTATTTAATAAAAGTTCAAATAATATTCTTTCATTTTTAGTTAAATCAACAATTTTTTCTTTATAAAAAAATAATCTATTTCTTTTATCCCAATAACAACTTTTTGAAATACTAACTATTTCATTTTCTTCTTCAAACTCTTTTGATATTTTATTAATTGTAGATTCAATAATATTTTTAAATTCAACTCTTTTTACAGGTTTTATTAAATAATCTACTAAATTTAATTTAATAGCTTCAAATAAATACTCTTTTTGAGAGTGTGCGCTTAAAATTATAATAGGTGTAGTTGTATCAATTTTTCTAATTTTCTTAACAAATTCTAAACCACCTAACTCAGGCATTGTTATATCAGTAATAATTACACTTGGCTTTTTATCTTTATAAATATTTAATGCTTCATTCCCATTACTAGCTTCATATACCACATTAAAATAGTTTTCTAAAAATAACACATAATTCTTTCTTACTTCTACATCATCTTCTGCATATAAAATTGAATAATTCATTTCCTTTACACCTTTATTTTAAATCTTGTTCCATTTTTAATATTTTCAACACTTAAGTCTCCTCCCATTGATTTTTCAATCAACATTTTTGCCATATATAAACCTGTTCCTGTGCCATTATTCTGATGTTTTGTAGTAAAATATGGTTCAAATATTCTATCAATAATTTCAGCATCAATTCCCCCTGCATTATCATCAATAATAAGCATTTCATCAATTACAATTATTATCTCTGGATTTTTTATATTTCTTGAAAGGAAAGCATCTTTTGAATTATTTAAAATAGAGATAAGAGTTTGTATATATTCACCTAAATAAGCTTCAATTATTATATCATTTATTTTTACTATTTTAATTCTAATTCCTACATTATCAAAACTATATTTTAGAATACTAATAGTATTTACAATTGCACTTGAAATTAGAAATTTTTCTTTATCTTTTCTTGGATTAAAATAGTTACTAAAGCTTTCAATCGTTTCAGACATATAATTAGTTTGATTTTCAATTTCAATCAAATTATTTTCTAAATCTTTATCATGTAAGTTCTTTTTTACAAATATTGAATCAATTGCTGCAACATTTGAATTTATTGTATTTAACGGTTGTCTCCATTGATGAGCAATGTTATTTAACATTTCACCCATATGAATTAATTTATTTTGTTGGAATAATGCCATATCTTTTTTTCTATTTTTTTCAAGCTCCTCTTTTACTTTTTTTTCTAAATTTACATTAATTTGTTTTAAAACATATGATCTATAAGATAATGCAATAAAAAAAACTATCAAAGCAAAAAGGAATTTCCAAAAATAATCATAATCTATTAATTCTTCTTTTTTTACAGAAATCCATGAGTTTTTTATTTCTCTTTTTGTTTTATCATCTATATTATTTATAGTTTTATTTAAAATTGATAAAAGTACATTATTCTCTTTGTCTACACCAAAACTACCTGTTTGAATATTATCACCTAATCTGTTCATAATCTTTAATTCAAAGGCATACTCTTCTTGAATTTTAAAAGCAGTAACAGTTGAGATACCTATAAAACCGAAGACTTCACCTCTTGTAAGTAAATCTAACCCCTCTTTTAAATTGGATACTAATTTTATATTTAAATTAGGATATTTAATTTTTATTAAATTTTGGATATTTTTTGATACTTTACTTACTGCAATTATCTTTTCTTTAAAATTTGACATATCATCAAAATATGGTTCATTTATTTTTGTAACTAAAACTAAATGTCCTTTTATATAAGGTTTACTTGTTTTTATAGATTTATAAATATTAGGTTCTGTTAAGGTAATTGAGGAAAAATCTATTTTATTTTTTTTAATTAAAGAGAAACATTCATTTTCATTTTTAACACTAATAGCTTTAAAAGGAAGATTTATTTTTTTTTCTATTTCTTTTATAAAATCAATAGAAATACCTTTATATTTATCATTTTGATAAAAACTTAAAGGCGCAACATTATCAAATGCACAATACGTAATTTCTTTTTTCTTATTTAAATAATTCTCTTCTATTTTAGTGAATATTTTTGAGTTGTCCTCATCTATTTTAGAGTTATAAAAAGAGAATAAATCAAAATTATTTGTGATTTTTTTATCTAAATTATTTTTTGTAAGAATATAACTTGTATAAATGTGATTTATTCTGTCAAGATCAAGCTTTCCTAAATTTCCTTTTTCTATTTCAGATAATTCTTTTAAAATATTTGCTTCATATAAATACTTCTCATATGTAAAATCTTGAGTATTGTATTTATTTATCAATAAATTGATAGTTTCATCTATATTATTAAATGCATATTCCCAACCTTTTATAGAAGCAGTATAGAAGGCATCAACTTTTTCAGGGTTTTCGCTTTTATTTGCTAATGAAGTAAATAAAATATCTCCATAAAAATTCATTGCAAATTTTTTGGGATCTATATAATCATATTCAATTCCCAATTTTTGTAAATTATAAAGTTCATTTGAAATATAAGATGAATAAATATCAATATTACCCTCTAGTAAATCATTAATATCATATGATGTATTTACAATTTTTAATTCATTTTCATTAATTTGATATTTATTAAGTATTAATGAGAATAAACTATGATCACTTGAATTTAAATCTAGCATGATTCTTTTATTTTTTAAATCTTCTATGGAATTAATATTTGATTTTTTAAGATATAAAAAGATTAATAAGGATTTTTGGAAAATTGCACCTAAAGGAGCAATTTTTTTACCTAGCATTTTTTCATAAACTAAAATTGAATCAGAAATTCCAAATCTATTTTTCTTTTCTAAAACAAGTTCTAAAGTTTTTTGATTCTTTCTAGCCTCTTTAATATCTACTTTTAATCCTACATCCTTATAAAAGCCCTTTTCTTTAGCAATATAAAAACCTGCGAATTGAAATTGATGTTTCCATTTTAAATATAAAGTAACTTCATCTAAGTCATTAGATGCAAATATAGAAGAAAAAAGAATTAAAAAGAGAAGAAGTAGTTTCATTAATTATTACTTATTTTTGATTTTGCAGAACATTATACACAAAATAAATTAATAATAAACAAATTTATAAAAGGAGAGTTCTTCTCCTTTTATTTTTTGTAATTTTTTATTTTACTTGACAACTTAAATTAGTTTCAATAATTTTTCTATCTAAGTAAACTTGGTCTGATTGAATCTCTTTCATAGAAACAGTAGCCGTTCCAGCTTTTCTTAAAACAACACCTGTTGCTAAGTTTGCAAATTCAACAGAAGTTGTTATATCATAATCTAAAGCTAATGCAAAACCAAATGCTGCTAAAAGAGTATCTCCTGAACCTGTAACATCAAATACCTCTAAAGGTACAGTAGGAAGAACTGATAATTTATTATCTTTTAATACTGCAACTCCATCTTCTGATAAAGTTACAATTGATTCTTGTGTATTATATTTGTTCTTCATCTCTTTTAATGCATCTAAAAGTCTATCATTATTATCAATATCTATTTCAGTTGAGCAAGCTGCCTCATCTTTATTTGGAATAATAATATATGCACCTTTATATTTTGAATAATCACTACCAAAAGGGTCTACTACAGTTTTAACATTATTTTTATTTGCATATGTGATAATTTTTTGAGTGAAATCATTTGTTAAAACACCTTTACCATAATCTGCAAGTAAAATTACATCATAAGCATTTATTTTTTCTTGAAGTTTCGAATATAATTTCTTAACACTATCAAAAGATATATTATTTCTACTTTCATGATCAAATCTAAAGATTTGTTGATTTCCTGACATAACTCTAGTTTTCTTAGAAGTTTTTCGTCCTTTTTGTTCAATAAGAAAAGATTTTGTCTCAACTTCATCAAGCATATGTTTTAGAAGTTTAGCATTATCGTCACTACCAACCACTGACATTACAGAAATTTTTGCTCCAAGAGAAGCTAAATTTCTTATAACATTTCCAGCTCCACCTAAAACATCAACTTCTTCTTTTACATCAACAACTGCAACAGGAGCATCTAAAGCAATTCTATTGCAACTTCCAACTAAATAAGCATCAATCATTAAATCGCCGATTACTAGTACTTTTGGTTTTTTATCTGTTCTAATCATCTCTCATCCTAATCATTAAATTTTAAACTATTTTAAATTTTTAAAGAACTCTAGAGTCATTCTAACTCCAGCCCCACTAGCTCCATAAGGATTGTAACCCCAAGCTTTTTCCACATAAGCTGGTCCTGCAATGTCAAAATGAACCCATTTTTCTTTATTTTCATCATATATAAAATTATCTAAGAAAATCCCTGCAGTTATTGCTCCACCATATCTTGTA
Organism: Halarcobacter sp.; assembly: GCA_041583235.1. GTDB lineage: Bacteria > Campylobacterota > Campylobacteria > Campylobacterales > Arcobacteraceae > Halarcobacter. The sequence goes on along the minus strand of JBFHGG010000006.1, from coordinate 11,386 downwards.
TTTGCAATATTACAAATATCTGCAATTTCAGATTTTATTGTTTTTCTAAGATATCTATTAAAAGGAAGAGAAGTTGCATACTCTCCTGCTACTAAAGCATTAGAAACAATTTCTCTTTTTAATTGAGAATTATTTCCCATAATTCCAGTTGTATATTCCCCAACACCAACAACACAAGCCCCTGTCAAAGTTGCATAATCAAAGATATAATCTATATCTTTAATCTCATCTTGTGCATAACATAAACAATCTGCAAGAACCAATCTACCTTCTGCATCAGTATTTCTAACTTCAATTGTTTTACCATTTTTAGCTTTTAATACATCATCAGGCTTATAAGCATCTCCCCCAATCATATTTTCAACCGCGCCAACAATTCCATGAACTTCAATATCAAGTCCTAATTTAGAAATCACGCTCATAATTCCTAAAACAGCACAACCCCCACTTTTATCACTTTTCATACTAACCATAAAATCTGCAGGTTTTAAAGATAATCCACCTGAATCATATGTTAAACCTTTCCCAACTAATACAATTTTTTTCTTTGCATTTTTTGGTTTATATGTTAAGTGAATAAGTTTTGATTCATGAATAGATGCACGACCTACACTATTCATAGAGTTCATACCATTTTTTTCTAGATATTTTTCACCATGAATTATACACTCTAACTTTGACTCTTTTGCAATTTTTTTTGCTTCTTCTGCCATTACTTTTGGGTAAAAGTCTGCTGGAATTGTATTTACCATATCTCTAGTTTTATTAACAGCTTTTGAAATTTCAATTGAATCTTTAAAAGTTTTTTCTAACTCTTTTGTTAATGTATTAAAATAAATATTTAATTCTTGTTTACTCTTTTTCTTTTTCTTTGATTTATAAGTATTAAAACTATATGAACCTAAACTTGCCCCTTCAACTAAAGCCTTTAAATTTAAGGTATCAGCATTAATAAAAGCATTTTTGAATTTCGTAGTATTGAATTTTTTAATAGCGCATGAAATGGCAATTGCAACACTATCATAATCATCACTTTCACACCCTACAAATATTTTTTTTGCTTCAGTTAAGAAAATAACTGATTCATCTTTTGCCTTAAAGTTTAGATTCTCTAATGTCTCTTTTTCATTTAAATCATTTTTTAAATCTTCAAGTGAATTTACAATTAAAATCTCAATCTCTGAATTAATTGCATCTGTGTTCTTTTCTAATAAATTAATTTTCAATTACTTCTCCTTTTTTTTCGTAACTGCATAAAAATAGTAAATTATACCACCTGCTATAGTTAAACCAAATGGAGCAGCATAATACCAATGCTCTTTTGCCCATTTTAAAACAATTAAAATCTCTTGACCAAAATACCAAGCAGGGACTATAGTAATAGCAGCCCAACACCAAGCAGAGATTAAATTTATAAATGCAAACATTTTAGCACTATATCGTGTAAGACCTATAGAAATAGGAATAATTGTCCTCATTCCATACATATATCTTTGTACAAAAATTATAGGCCAACCATACTTTACAAGTAATAAATGAGCAAGGGCAAATTTTCTTCTTTGTCCTTTAAAGTTTTTATGAACATAAGATTTATTAAATCTTCCAATATAAAAATATATCTGATCTCCAGCAAAGCCACCAAGACCAGCTACAAAAATAGCTATATATAAATTCATATCTCCTGTATGAGAAAGCAGTCCAGCCATAATAAGTCCAGCCTCGCCTTCAAGAATACTCCAAGCAAATAAAATTATATATCCATAAGTTTTTAAAAGATAAACAAATTTATTTTCTATACCTTCTACTGGTGCTACATAAAGATTATAACTTAGAAAAATTACAAATAATGAAACAACAATAAAAAATATTTTCCCTGAATTATTTTGTAATTTTTTTATCATAAATAATCCTAATCAAAATGCAAAATTTCTTTTGCCTGTACCATATCTTTATCTCCCCGACCTGAAAGATTAATAATTACTATTTTGTCTTTAAATTTATCTTTTGCCTTTTTTAAATAGGCAATTGCGTGTGCACTTTCAAATGCAGGAATAATTCCTTCTCTTCTTGATAACCATACAAATGCTTCCATTGCTTCATCATCTGTAATTGAATCATATTCTACACTTTTATTATCTTTATGAAAAGAGTGTTCAGGTCCAATTCCTGGATAGTCAAGTCCTGCACTAATTGAGTGTGCTTCTAAAACTTGTCCATTTTCATCTTGTAATAAATATGAACATTGTCCATGTAATACTCCAGGACTTCCCTTTTCTAAAGAACAGCCATGTTTATTAGTATCAAGTCCAAGGCCACCTGCTTCAATTCCAATACAAGTAACCTCTTCATCTTCTAAAAAGTGTGAGAACATTCCAATTGCATTAGAACCCCCACCAATACAAGCAACAACATAATCAGGTAATTTTCCTTCTTTTTCTAAAACTTGCGCTCTAGCTTCCCAACCAATAACAGCTTGGAAATCTCTTACCATCATAGGATAAGGATGAGGACCTGCAACAGTACCTATTATATAAAAAGTATCTCTTGCATTTGTAACCCAATATCTAATTGCGTCATTCATTGCATCTTTAAGTGTTTTACTTCCACTCTCTACTGCAATAACTTTTGCACCTAGTAATTTCATTCTAAATACATTCAACTCTTGACGTTCAACATCTTTAGCACCCATAAAAACTGTACATTCCAAGCCCATAAGTGCTGCAATAGTAGCCGTAGCAACACCATGTTGCCCTGCTCCTGTTTCAGCTATAACTTTTGTCTTTCCAAGTTTTTTTGCAAGTAAACCTTGGGCAATTACATTATTTACTTTATGAGCTCCAGTATGATTTAAATCTTCTCGTTTTAAATATACCTTTGCACCAATTTCAGCACTAATGTTTTTAGCTAAATAAAGTGGTTGCTCACGACCTACATAATCTTTTAATAAATCATTTACTTCAGTCCAAAACCCTTCATCAAATCTATATTTTCTATACTCTTCTTCTAACTCTTTTAAAATTGGCATTAAAGTTTCAGGAACATATCGTCCTCCAAATTCTCCAAAATGTCCATTTATATCTGGATCAAATTTTGATTCTTTTGGTATATAAATATTATTTTTCATTATTTTCTATTCTCTTTTTCTCTTAAATTTCTAAAACTGAATAAACATTTGCATGTTCTTTAACTTTTTTATCACCTTCTAAAAATGTAAGATTAATTAAAAAGCAAACTTCAATTAAATCTGCTCCAATATGTTTTATTAACTTTGCAGAAGCATTTGCAGTTCCACCTGTTGCAATTAAATCATCAATCAATAAAACTCTCGCATTTTTTTTAGGGAAGGCATCTAAATGAACTTCTACTTCATCAAAACCATATTCTAATTCATATTTTTCGCATACTGTAGTACTAGGAAGTTTTCCTTTTTTTCGTACAGGAACAAAACCTATTTTAAGTCTATCTGCAAGTGCAGCACCAAAAATAAAACCTCTTGAATCAATTCCTGCAATATAATCTAAATTATATGTATTATATCTTAGTTCTAAATGATTCATTAAGGCTTGAAAAGCTTCTTTGTTATTTAATAAAGTTGTTATATCTTTAAAGACCACGCCTTCTTTTGGGAAATCATTTACATCTCTAATTGATTCAAAAATTAAATTTCTATCTTCTTGGCTTAATTTCATTTGCATTCCTATAAATATTTTTATATCTTTTCTAAGGGGTATTAATTCTATCTAAAAAATTATTATGATTATCTAATAAACGCTTTTAAGTTAAAAAGTTTAATTTGACTAATTTTTTATTATTGCTTTAATATTTTTTATGCTCTCACAAATAAAGTCTGCATTACTTTTTTTTTCATCAAAACTATGTCCAGATTTAACTTGAATTGTATTTTTAATATTAGCATTCTTTGCACATAGAATATCAGAAGATTTATCCCCTATAAGCCAAGAGTGTTCTAAATCAATTTGAAAATTTTCTAAAATATTTTTTATCATTCCAATTTTAGGTTTTCTACAAATGCAATTATCATTTGGACCGTGAGGGCAAATTTCAACTTGTGAAATTTTAATACCATTTTTTTCAAACTCATTTAACATCCATAAAGTTAATTTATTAAAATCTTCCATTGTGTAATAATTTCTTGCTATGCCAGATTGGTTTGTGATTATAAAGAGTTTATAATCTAAATTTTGTAAATATTTTAAAGAGTCAAAAACACCATCTATAAATTCAAAATCTTGAATTTTATATAGATAATCTTTTTCAATATTTATAACGCCATCCCTATCTAAAAAAACTGCTTTATGCATCTTCTAAAACCTTTTTATTTTATAGATGCATTTTATCTAAAGCAGTTAAAATTAAATTAAATCAATATTTTGATTTGTAATCTCTAAAGCTTTTAATGCAGTACAAACACCACCTTTGTTGTCATCACTAATTACAATTGAAATCTTATTGTCATTAGTAATTTCTAATGTAACACAAGCAGTATCAGCATCCTCAAAAGTCATTTTTTTAGCATTTGCACTATCTATTGTCCAATTATTAGCATTTAATGTAAGTGCATCGGAAATACTGCTTATCTCTCTATTTACCAAATAATAACTTTGAATAGATGTTGATGCAGTTACAATATCTCTTTGAATAGTAGAAGCCTGCGCAGAATCTCTTGTATCCATATATTTAGGTATTGCAAAAGAGGAAATAATTCCAATAACAACAATGGCAAAAATTAACTCTAAAAGTGAAAAACCTTTTTTCATAATATAATCCTTTAAAAATAATCTAAAGAATTATAACTATAATAATATTAAATATAAGTAAAAAAATTATATTTAAATATATTTATTTATTATTTAATATTATCTTTATAAAATATTTGGCACATCAATTTGCGTCTCTTTATTTGTATCTGAAACTGATTCAAAAACTACTTCAATAGGTGCATCATTTGAATTTTCTTTATCAATAAATCTTGTAAGTTGTTTTTGAAAATCAAGTTTTACAGTTCCAATTGGTCCATTTCTTTGTTTACCAATAATTATTTCTGCTTCTTCTACAGGTTTATTAACAAAGGTTGATTTGTACTCTTCACCTTTATCTTTTGCCTCTTTTTCTTTTCTTGCTTCATCTCTTTCTTTATATACATCATCTCTATATACAAACATAATAATATCCGCATCCTGCTCAATTGCTCCAGACTCTCTTAAATCACTTAACATTGGTCTTTTATCAGGTCTATTTTCAACTCCCCTATTTAACTGAGAAAGAGCAATAATAGGTATTTTCATCTCACGAGCAAGCATTTTAAGTCCCCTTGATATATCAGAAACTTCTTGATGTCTATCTTTATTGCCTGTCCCTTGCATAAGTTGTAAATAATCAATAATAACCATAGAAATGTTGTTCTCTTCATTTTGAGCTATTTTTCTTACTCTTGCTCTTAATTGATTAATATTTACAGAACCCCCATCATCAACAAAGAGTTTTTTTGTATTTAAATCTTCAAATGCGGCAGTTAAGTTTGACCATTGATTATCATCCATATCACCTTTTCTAAGATTTTGTAAAGGAATTGAAGTTTTTGCACTTAACATTCTTAACATCAATTGTTCAGCAGGCATTTCAAGGGAAAACATAATTACACCTTTTTTTGCCTCAACATTTTTTAAAGCCATATTTAAAACTAAAGCAGTTTTACCCATTGCAGGCCTTGCTGCAATAATAATTAAATCTCCCGCATTAAAACCTGTTGTTCTTTTATCTAAATCATAAAAACCAGTTGTTTCACCAATTAAATGCTTATTTCCAAGTTTTTTCATTTTTTCGATATATAAAAGAGTTTCATTAGTAACCTCTTCCATATCTTTTAATTCAGAAGTAGCACTATCTGTTGAAATTTTATATAATTCACCTTGAACTACATCTAAGGCATCATTTGCACTTACTTCTTCTTCCAAAGAGACTTTTTTTATAGTAGTTGCAAGTGTCGTAAGTTCTCTTTTTACAGCACCATCTTTAATCTCTCTTACATAAGCTAAAGTATTTGTAATTGGATTTGCAGATAATATTTCAAGTAAGATTGAATCATCCACATCTTTAGAATCAATTCTTCTTTTAATAAACTCTTCATCAATAGGCATATTGTCATTATGAAGTTTAATCATAACATCAAATATTTTTTGATGAGCAGGAAGATAAAAATCTTTTGATTTTAAAACACCTAAAATATCTTCAATCTCATCAGGATTGAATAAAATTGAGCTAAGTACGGCTCTTTCAATATTTATACTATATACACTATCCATTAATTCTCCAATTATTTAAGGCTTGGATTTTAGCCAAAATTTCATTATCTTCAAGTTAATCTAATTTTATTTATCCTAGAATCATTTATTAAATAATTTATGGATATATTATAATGAACCAAACTTTTAAATATGAAACTAATACACTTATAATTGGAGGAGGACCTGCTGGCTCAACATTAGCAAGAAAACTAGCTTTAAAAAAAATAGATACTATTTTAATAGAGAAAAATTTTCAATTTGATAAGCCCTGTGGAGGAGGAGTAAAAAGTATTGTATTTGAAGAGTTTAATATTCCTAAAAAATTTGAATATAAAAGAATCAAAGACTTTACATTATACTCTCCAAAAAATAGAGTTAATGTTGATTTATCAAAAACACCAATATCAATAGTCTTAAGAAAAGAGTTTGATGAAGCTAATAGACAATTAGCACTTAAAGATGGTGCAAAAGTTATTGAAGGAAGATATAAATGTCTAAAACATTTTGATGACTATATTCTTGTAACAATTAAAACAAAAGAAAAAACACTTATCATTAAAACAAAATACCTAGTTGGTGCAGATGGAGTAACTTCAAGTGTGAGAAAAGATGTTGTAGGTTCATATCCTAATGCAATTTTAACGCAATACTGTAATGTACCATCATCTTCAATAGATAAATGTGAATTTTATTTTGGAAAAGAATTTGCACCTAAGGAGTATGCTTGGGTTTTCCCCCATGGAGATAAATTATCAATTGGTACTGTTTTAAGAAAAGAAAATAAATCTGACAATTTATTTAAAAAATTTAAAGATTCTATAATTCCAAATGATAATACAAAAAAACAAGGTTTCTATATCCCTAACTGGCAAAAGAAAACTCTATTTTTTAAAAATAATGTTTTCTTTGTAGGAGATGCTGCAGGTCAAGTACTTCCATTTTCTTATGAAGGAATTTATTATGCAATGAAATCAGCTGATATTTTATCAGAAGCAATAATTGCAGATAAGCCTGAATTATATGAAAAGAATTGGAATAAAAAATATAAAAAAAGATTTAACTTTTTTAAGACAATGCAAACTATTTTTTTAGGTTCCAATTTTATGATTGAAAAAATGATTAAATTTTTCCAAAATAAACAATTACAAAAAAGAGGATTAAAACATTGGGAAGGAACTATTGAACCTTTAAGCTTAGGACAAATAATTTTAAAAATATTTAAACATCTAGTAAAAAACTAATTTTTACTAGATGGAATCTATTTTTATTTTAATTTAGCAGCTTCTACTTCTACTTCTTCTAAAAATCTATTTAGAAGTTCTTCTGTTGGAAGTTTAGCTATTGTCTCACCTTTTTTAATAATAAGACCTGTACCTTTTCCATAAGCAATTGCAACATCTGCAGCTTTTGCTTCACCTAAGGCATTTACAACACAACCCATAACTGAAACATTTAAAGGTGCTTTAATATGTTTTGTTTTTTCTTCAACTTCGGCAACTGCACTTACTAAATCAGCTTCAATTCTTCCGCAAGTTGGGCAAGAAATAATATTTAAACCTTCTTTACTAAGACCTGCATCTTTTAAAATAGCACGCCCAACTTCAATCTCTTTTTCTAATTCACCTGTAATAGAAATACGCATAGTATCTCCAATTCCATCAAGAAGAAGACTTCCTAAGGCAATTGAAGATTTAATAGTTGAATGAAATAAAGTTCCAGCTTCTGTAACACCTAAATGAAATGCATAATTATTCATAGGTCTTAGCATTCTATATGCCTCAACAGTTCTTTGAACATCACTAGCTTTTAAAGATACTTTTATATCATCAAAACCTAAATCCTCTAAAAACTTAATATTATAATCAGCACTTTCAACCATTCCACGTGCTGTTTGTCCATATTTATTTTCAAACTCTGATTCTAAAGACCCACAATTTACTCCAATACGAATGGGAAGATTTCTTTCTTTACAAGCCTTTACAACTTCAGCAACTCTTTGTTTATTTCCTATATTTCCAGGATTGATTCTAATACAATCCACAGACTGGGCAGCTATTAAAGCAAGTTTATGATTAAAATGAATATCTGCTACTAAAGGTAAAGAACTTTGTTCTTTTATAGATTTTAAAGCATTTGCAGCAGCCATATCAGGAACTGCAACTCTTACAATATCTGCACCAGCAAAATGTAATAATTTAATTTGCTCAACTGTTGCTTCTATATCTGATGTTTTTGAAAATGTCATAGATTGTACTGAAATTGGCGCATCTCCACCAATTGCAACATCACCTACGAAAATTTTTTTTGTTGGGTATCTTTTAATGTTATTCATAATATGCGAATTCTATCTAAAAAAGTTTAATTATTAGTAAAAATATTAATTTAACACATACTTTAAAAGCCCAAATTTTTCATTAAACTTTAATTTTGAAAAACTAAGATATAATTGCGCCATATTATATATAAGGATTTATATGCAAAATTTCACTATTTTTGATATGGTCATAGTAAGTATTACTGTCCTACTCGGGTTAAAGGGACTTTTCAGAGGTTTTATAAAAGAGGTATTTGGACTTGTAGGAATTGTTGGAGGAATATTTGTAGCTTCAAGAATGGCAAAAGAGATAGGTGATGCAATTACTCCTATTTTAGCTTTAGAAAATCAAGCAACTATAAAACTAATTGGTTTTATACTTGGTCTTGTTGGTTTTTGGGCTCTTGTTTATATTGCAGGCATTATATTAAGTAAAATATTTTCTGCAAGCGGGCTTGGGCTTTTTGATAGAATTTTAGGTTTTATCTTTGGTGCTTCAAAAATATTTTTAATATTTTCTGTTATTGCATATGCCTTATATCAAGTACAATCATTCAAAAGTTTAATGGATAAAAAAGTTGCAAACTCTATTACTTTTCCTTTTTTAATTGAAACAGGTGGCTTCATCATTAAATTAGATGCATCTGATTTTGTAAAAAAAGTTGAAAACCAAATGGGTTCTGATGAAATAGTAGAAGATGAAAATGCTATAAAAGAAAAATCTTTTGCTCAAGAAGTAAAAGAGACTGTAAAAGAGATTAAAAAAACTACTGTTGAATCAGGAAGCATTGTAGTAGACTCTGTAAAAAAGACAGTTAATGAAAACGTAGATAAAATTGTAGATAAAATTGAAAAAAGAACAGCTGAGATGCCGAAAGAAAATCTAAGTACAGAAGATATAAAAAAAGAGGCTGAAGATATGGCTAAAGAAATAAAAGAAGGAAATTAATATTGTTCGAAAATAAATATATACAACAAAGAATTGAAAAAGCAAATACTTTAAGAGAAAAAGGAATTAACCCTTACTCAAATGATAGTAAAAGAAATACAAGTATCTCAAAATTTTTAAATGTGAATAGTGATTTATTCCAAACAGAAGAAAAAAGAGATGAAAAAAGAAACTATACAGTTGCAGGAAGAATTAAATTTTTTAGACTAATGGGGAAAGCTTCATTTTTAAAATTAGAAGATGAAAGTGGACTTTTACAAATTTACGTATCAAGAGATAACTTACCTGAAGGTTTTTATAATGAAACTTTCAAAAAAACTGTTGAAGTTGGTGATATTATTGAAGTTTCAGGATATCCATTTATTACAGGTAAAGGAGAATTATCACTACATGTAGATGGGCTTCAAATATTAACAAAGGCTATTTCACCTCTTCCTGAAAAATTTCATGGAATAACTGATAAAGAACTTAGATATAGACAAAGATATTTAGATTTAATTATGAACTCAGAAGTTAGAAAAACTTTTCATATAAGATCAAAAGTTATATCACTTACTAGAAGATTTTTTGAAAACAAGGGCTTCTTAGAAGTTGAAACTCCTATGATGCATCCAATAGCAGGTGGAGCTAATGCTAAACCTTTTACGACTCACCATAATGCTCTAGGTGTTGATAGATACTTAAGAATTGCACCTGAATTATACTTAAAAAGATGTATTGTTGGTGGCTTTGAAGCAGTATTTGAAATCAATAGATGTTTTAGAAATGAAGGGATGGATGCTACTCATAACCCTGAGTTTACTTCGATTGAATTTTACTGGGCTTATAAAACATATAAAGATTTAATTATTCTTACAAAAGAGTATATTGAATTTCTTTTTGAAAACTTGGAATTGCCAACACTTTTACCATATGGCGATTTAGAAATTGATTTTGCAAACTTCTCAGAAGTTCCTTTAATTGAATCTTTAACTACTATTGGTGGAGTTCCTGCTGATATTACAGAAGATAAAGATAAAATTATTGCATATTTAAAAGCAGCAAATATTGATGTAAATGAAAAAATGAATTTAGGTCAACTTCAAGGTGAATTATTTGATGAATATGTTGAAGAAAAATTAATTAATCCAACATTTATTACTGAATACCCAGTTGAGATTTCACCACTTGCTAGAAGAAATGATGAAACACCTCATTTAACTGATAGATTTGAGTTATTTATTGCAGGGAAAGAGATTGCGAATGCTTTCTCTGAGCTTAATGATCCTCTTGATCAATTAGAGAGATTTAAAGGTCAGATGGAAGCTAAAGAATCAGGGGGAGATGATGAAGCACATGAAATGGATGAAGATTTTGTAAACGCTTTATCATATGGAATGGCACCAACAGCTGGTCAAGGAATTGGAATTGATAGATTAGTTATGATGTTAACAAATCAACACTCTATTAGAGATGTATTACTATTTCCAGCAATGAAACCAATTAAAACAGAAATTGATTTATACGCTGAAGAAACTGAAGAAAAATAATATAATTAAAAAAGAAATACAGGAGAATAAGAAAACCATGAGCTATATAACAAATAAGACATTAGAAGAAGCAGATAAAGAGATATTCGATTTAGTAGAAAAAGAGTGTGAAAGACAAACAGATCACCTAGAAATGATTGCAAGTGAGAACTTCACATCTCCAGCAGTAATGCAAACTATGGGTTCAGTGTTTACAAATAAATATGCTGAAGGATATCCATATAAAAGATATTATGGTGGTTGTGAATTTGCTGATCAAGCAGAACAATTAGCTATTGATAGAGCTTGT
>JBFHGG010000005.1:0-61134 GCA_041583235.1 Halarcobacter sp. | reverse complement strand
CATTGACTTTTTTAAAGTCATCAATATCTAATAAGATTATAGAAAAAGTATCTTCATATCTTTTATAAAAGATTTCATTTGTTTCTAATACAGAATCAATTTCTTTTCTATTATTAAGTTTTGTTAAATGATCTAGTGTAGATATAACTTCTAATTTATCTTTTTGAACTTGAAGATCCTTGGTATAATTCAATTTATTAATTATTGAATAAGTTAAAAGTAATAAACATGAAAAAATTGCAATTTCTCCAGGATATTCTTTCCAAGTTACTATACCATATGCAATAAGATAAGAATATAACCAATAGATTGAAATTATAAAGAAACTAAAAGTTATTAATTTAATCTCTTTATCTCCTTTAAAAAAGAAATAAATCATGAAAAAAGTTAATATTGGAAGAGATATAAAGTTATATAATAAATCAAAATACTTGTAAGTTGAAGGCAAAGTATAAAAACCTAATAATGAACCAAATATTGCACAAATAAAATAGATTAAATGGATTTGCCATAGTCTTCTTATCAAATTAAAAGGCACTTTTTCTTTTATAGCTTTATCCATGAATAAAGCCATTCCAATTGGGAAGAAAAAGAAAACAGACGCTAAGATATATTGTTTTAATAAAGGAAAGTATAAATAAGACTCAATTATTCTTGCAGAAACTACTAAATCAGTTCCTTGAGCTATAAACAATAAACCTAATATTAATAATTCTATTCTTTTCCATTTTGATAAAAAAGATAAAAAAAGTATTACTCCTACAAAAATTGAGACTGAACCTATCATTATTTTTGGCATGCTAGTATGAATTAACTTTTTATATAAATCTCCTTCAGATGAGATTAGAAGTTCTCCCCAAAGTCCAATATCTTGGTAATTTGAATAAACTCTAAAGTATAAATATTCACCAGCACTATTAGATGGTAAAGTAATAATATGCCAAGGCCATCCTATAAATTCTCCCTTTCCTTCATCATCAAAGTTTCCAAAATGGTATATTTGTTTACCTTTATAATAAACTTGAGAAATTAAGTCAATGCTTGAGATATATAAAGAAGGGTTATTCATTAAAGTATCAGGAAGTTTTACTCTATACCAAATATTTGTATTTGAGGCTCTATTGGAAGGATTACTAGGAAAGTCAATCTTTTTCCAGTTATCTGAATTTTCATTTTCGATACTCCATTTTGGAATATCATTTTCAAATACAGAATCTCCCCATCTATATTCCCAATTACTATTTGTTAAATCAATACTATTGGTTTTTTCTGCAAAAGAGAAGTTAACATTTAATATAATTAAGTATAAAATTACAAATAATTTTTTCATAAGCTATTAAAGCATATTTTTATAAATAATAATATTAAGTGGACTAAAAATTCATCAGGAGTGTTCATTAAACAATATAGGCTTAACATTATTAACTACAATATCTAAAACTTCATTTTTCTTTTTATTTATCCATCCTGTTGTTTCATCATTGTAAATGATTATATTTGCAGTATTTTTATTTTTAAATGGTCTCATAGCTCTTCCTATGATTTGTTGTAAGCGTGCTGTATCTTCAAAAGGAGGATAAGCAGGACTTGCGCAAAATACATTTTTGATTGAAGGAATATCTGTACCTTCACCTAGAAGTTTTGAAGTTCCTATTAGAACGAAATCAGTAGTTTTATTTTCTGTTAGGTTAGAAAATATTTCATTTCTTTCTTTTGCTTTAGTACTTGCATCAATATATAAGACATTATATGAAGTTGATAATTCATCTTTTAAAGTTAGTCCCAATTCAAGAGTATTTACTAAAATTACAGATTGATTAGCCTTAAACTTATTTTTTTCAAGTGCAAGAGATTTTTTAATATCATTTAGTATCAATTCTTTTCTCTTTTTTGATTTATCGATATTCTTTTTAAGCATTCCTAATTTTATATTAAAATCCAATGATCGCATATAATCTTGATCTATATTGATTTTATAGTTTGTATTTTTAAATCTAATATTTGGTTGAACTAAGAAGCCATTTCTATATAAATCTAATATATCTACACTTGTAATCTCATTTCCAACTAAATCGTAAAGTCTCTGTTCATTTTTAATATTATTTCTATATGGTGTTGCAGTAAGACCGTGTTTATACATTGCAGGTATACTAGATACAACATCATAATAGACATCTGCACTAGCTTTATGCATTTCATCGCAAATAATCATTGAATATTTATCTTCTTTAACTCTTTGCAATGTGGCTTCATTGTTTAATGATTGCCATGTTGTAATTAAAATAGGAGCACCAAATTCTTTTTTAGCAGAACTAAGTTCCCCAATCATTGATGGGTCTACATCTAAAATATCTTGGAATCTTTTTTTTGTTTGTTTAACTAAATCATATTTAGGAACAATAAAAAGTGTTCTTATATTTCTTTTGGCGATTAAATATGCAGCTATATTTGTTTTTCCAGAGCCAGTAGGAGCATAAATATAACCAGTAAGTGTTGTACGTGTGAATTTATCAATACAATCTTGTTGAAAATCTCGCGGCAGAAAATTTTTAATATTAATTGTTTCTTGATTTTCCATAATTTTACACTTATCTCTAGCAGGTACATTTACGTTCCATTTTATATCAGTACAAATATTCTTAAATTTACTCAACAATTGTAAAACTTCTCCATAAGGGAAGATCTTTTCAATAGTTCCATCTATAAGTTTAACTTGTGATCCTATTATTAATTGCATCATATCTCCTAAGAATATTTTATTTCTTTGAGATTATATGTAAAGATTTTCTAAATCTATAAAATAATGACAATTTGTAATGTTTTCTTGTATTAATAAATAAAGAAAGAATCAAAAATCAAAAAGTGATTCTTGTTTTTGATTAAATGGTTCGATTAATTTATAAGCCTCTTTTACATAATAATCAAAGTCTAAAAACTCATAAGAGAAGCCTTTAATATTATTACAAAGTTCTACTTTATATCCTACGTTTATTCCTATTACTCTTTGTTCTGCATCTTTATTTAGAGGTGGAAGAATCTTTTTTAGAGGAAATCCATTTTTACTTATAAAATATCTAATAGTATTAGATAAAGGTATATAAGTTTTTTGTAATGAATATACTTTTTCAAGGACTAAGTCCATATTTCTTGTGGCTTTAAAGTTTAACAAAAAATCATATTTATTTCTATGATTATGTATAAATTCTTCTATTGAAATACCTTTTATCAGATATGCTTCTACTGCTTTTTGAACTACTAAAGCAGAATGGTTTTGATTCCATGCCAAGTCATATTTATATGCACCTATTTTTTTTGCTTCTCCGTTTTCTTTTAAAGCTACATAGTTGTTTACATCTCTAATCCAAAGCTTTTCATAGATTATTTCTTCTAACTCTAAGCCTGTAACGTCTTGCCATTCATTGGATATCTCTTCATATATTGACTTGTCTTTCTTTGCAATTTTAAAAGTAAGGCCATCTGTATTTGCTTGAATTAAAGATACTGTTTGAATTTGCATAAGCTTTTCAGCAAGCATACATAACATTAACTGTCCATTTATAGTAATATCTAAAGTCATCTTGAAGTCATAAAAAGGACTAAACTGATTGTTTGTATCTCCAAATGTTGAATTCAGAGCTAGTTTTAGCATTTTATTTTGAGACGTGCCTTTTTTATAAGAAAATCTCAAATCCCGAATCTCTTTATAAATATCAACAAACTCAATTCCAAGGTGTTCTGGATATAAGTTGTTTTGAATTACAATAGAGGGATAATAACTAGCTACATCAACATCTATTATTAGAAAATCATCACTTTTATCGTAAAACTTACTTTCAACACTTCCATGTAAACCACCAGTTCCTAGATAAAAAGTAAAATCTTTATAATTTATGTGTAATGAGTTGGCTTCTTTTTTTGAATTTAATGTACAAAATGAGCTTAATTCTTCTAACTTTTCTTCATTGATATTTGAAAAAACTTCATTCATAGAGTTTGAATACTGTTTTTTTAAATATTTAAGTAGACTTTGAAATTCTGGTGTTTCAAAACTAATATAATCAAAGATAATTTTGCCAAAATCCAAGTAGTTTCTAATAGTTTGTTTTGGTTTACCATTTAAATAACATATATCTTTTCCAAGTTTTTCTTCAAGGTTTCTAATAACGTATCTTTTACCTATTTTTGAATCACTGTAGTTGAGCATATTTTCATTGTATTTTACACTTAAGTCTTCTCTAAACTCTATGGCATCTTTTGAGTGTTCAAAAAATAGTAGTGTAGCTTCTACATCATGTTTATTATATTTGATTAGATTATCAAATTCGTCTGTTTTTATCTCTTCACCTATTTTAAAATCCAAATCTTCAATGGAATCCATACACATATTTACTTCTAAAACTTTTAGACTTACTCTTGTGGCTTTATAGTCAAAGTTGTGGATTTTCATAAGGTCAAGTTGATTGATTTTTAAAGTGCTTATATCTTCTTTATAAATGATATTGTTTTTGATAAGTCCATCTGCAAAAAGAAATATTTGATAAACAAGTTCTTTAATAGAATAGTTCTTTGCATTCTTATAGATAAACTGTAGTACTGCATAATCAAAGTTTAGGTTATTATATCCTACTAATATTTTTTCATTTTTACTTAACCATTCAAGTGTTTTTAAAAACTTTGTTAAGTCATTTTTTCTAGTACTTAGTTCAAATACCCTTAACTCTTTACTTTGAGTATTTTGTATAACACAAGTGAAAATATTAGGAAAGGTTTCTACATCATAAATATAATATTTCATAGTTTCGCATTATATTTAATCCCAACTGTGGATTTTCTTTTTTTCATAATCTAGGTTCAAATTCATAATAAAGAGGCCAAACACTTTTTGATTTATAATTTTTATACATTAAAATTAGAATAAACTTATACTATTATTATATAATAAAAATATATTTTTTTTTAAAGGGAGTTTTAATGCCGAATAAAACTATTACTATTACTGATAATAGAACAGGAAAAACATACGATTTTCCTATACAAGAACCTACAATTGGACCGGATGTAGTTGATATCTCTAGTTTTTATGCTGATACAGGTATGTTTACATTTGATAGAGGATTTACTTCAACTGCAAGCTGTCGCTCTTATATAACATATATCGATGGAAATAAAGGGAAATTAATGTATAGAGGTTATGATATTTCATATCTAGCCACAAAAAAGACTTTTTTGGATACTACATATTTACTTTTACATAAAGAGCTTCCAACAAGAGAAGAATTTAATTCTTTTAATGAAGAGTTACAAAAAAGATCATTTGTCCATGAAAGTATGAATAAACTGTTTGATGCATTCCCTGATAATGCTCACCCAATGGCAATTTTATCTTCAGCAGTTGCTGCTCTTTCTACATTTTACTTTGATTCATTAGATATGGATTCACCTGAAGAAGTAATGGAGATGGCTCATAGAATTATTGCTAAGATTCCAACTATTGCAGCATTTTCATATAGATATTCAAATGGTTTACCTCTTATTTATCCAGATCTATCAAAAGGATTTACAGAAAACTTTTTATATATGTTAAGAGGCTACCCACATCAACATGTAAATTTATCTCCTATCGAAGTTGAAGCTCTTGATACAATTTTAACACTTCATGCTGATCATGAACAAAATGCCTCTACAACAGCTGTTCGTGTTGTTGCCTCAACTCATGCACATCCTTATGCTGCAATTTCAGCTGGTATTTCTGCACTTTGGGGAAGAGCTCATGGAGGAGCAAATGAATCTGTTATTCGCCAACTTGAAATGATAGGTTCAGTTGATAATGTAGATAAGTATATAGCAAAAGCGAAAGATCGTAATGATGAATTTAGACTTATGGGATTTGGACATAGAGTTTATAAAAACTTTGACCCTCGTGCAACAATATTAAAAGATATCCAACAACAACTTGTAAAAGAACTTAATCTTGATACTGAACTCATGGCAATTGCAAAAAAAATAGAAGAGATTGCACTGACTGATGATTACTTTATATCTCGAAAACTCTATCCAAATATAGATTTTTACTCTGGTGTAATTTTACAAGCACTTAAAATACCTACAGAAATGTTTGCTGTAATATTTGTTTTAGGAAGAACACCTGGTTGGATTTCTCAATGGATTGAACTTAAAGAGCAAGCTGATATGAAAATAGCACGACCAAGACAACTCTACTTAGGACCACTAGATAGAACTCCTGAATATTAATTTTCTTTATTGAATAAAGCTTTAAGGTCACAATTTGTGACCTTATGTTTTGATTTAAGATTAACTAGTAATTAAAATAAATACCTATTTTCAAGATGTGCTTTAAAATATTTAGGATTTAAGGCTTCTCCTGTTGCTTTTGTCATTAATTCATCTGTAGAATAAATACTTGCTTTACTCCATATATTTTCTTTTAGCCAAGATTTTATTTGATTTAAATCGCCTTTTTCTATTGATTCATTTATCTTTGGATGGATTTTTTTTACAGTGTTAAATTGCTGTGCTGCATACATAGCCCCTAGAGTATATGATGGAAAATATCCAAATATTCCTTCACTCCAATGTACATCTTGCATACATCCATCTTTGTAGTTTCCTTTTGTATTTAAGCCTAATGCCTCTTCCATTTTCTCATTCCATATATCTGGAATATCTGAAGTTTCTATTTGTCCATTTATCAAAGCACGCTCGATTTCATATCTTAAAATTACATGGGAAGCATATGTAACTTCATCTGCATCAACACGAATTAAAGAAGGCTGTACTTTTGAATAAATTTTTACTAAATTATCAAGTTCTAGTTCCTTTTTTTTACCAAATGATTCTATGATAAAAGGTTGAATAGATTTTAGAAATTCTGGACTTCTTCCCATTTGCATTTCATAAAACAAACTCTGACTTTCATGTATTCCCATAGATCTAGCTTCTGCTACGGGTAGACCTAATAAATCTTGTGGCAACCCTTGTTCATATGAAGCATGACCTGTTTCATGGATTGTTCCCATAAGTGATTGTACAAAATCTTTTTTATCATATCTTGTAGTTAATCTTACATCTTCAGGAACTCCACCACAAAAAGGGTGTGTTGAAATATCTATTCGACCTTTGTTAAAATCAAAGCCTAGATGTTTCATTACTTTTACACTAAGTTCTTTTTGAGCTTCTATTTCAAATATTCCTTGAGGTTTTATAAAAGATTGCGATTTTTGTTTTTCTACTATATTTTGAATAAGCTCTGGTAACCAGGTTTTTACATCTGCAAAAATAGCATCTAATGTTTTACTTCTCATTCCTGGTTCATATAAATCTAAAAGGGAATCATAAGCACTTAGTGCACTTAGTTCTGACCTAATACTTGCTTCTTCTTTTGATAATTTTATTACTTCTTTTAAACTTGGTTCAAAATCTTTCCAGCTATTTCTCTTTCTTTGCTCCATCCATATATGATTACATTTTGAGTGGGCTAAACTTTGTGCTTTTACAAGAGTACTTGGAAGAATTGTATTTTTTAAATATGTTCTTCTCATCTCTTTTAATGAGGCTTTTTGTACAGAATCTAAATTTTCACCTATGGCATTATCTAAAAGAGAAGCTATCTCTTTATCAACAGAAGCCTCATGAAGAATTACACCAAACTCTGCCATTGCTTTTGCTCTTGCCTCACTTGAACCTTGTGGCATCATACTTTGCTGATCCCAGTAAACAATTGATTGCATGTGTGATAAATAGTGTATTCTCTCATATTTTTCAACAAGTTTTTTATAGGCCTTCATTTTTGTCCTTCGTATAATACATTTATCGTTCAATTAGTTAAAATAAGAACGAGTTCATTAAAACTCATAGCTCTCACAAAGGTTAATAATAAACAAGTTTTTTTCCTTTCTGGATAAATATACTAGCACAATTAACGTCTTGTGTTAACCTTTAAAAAATCATCTATAGGATGCTCAGGAGAAAGTATTATTTTTACCTGTTATAACACGAAGCTATGAGATTTTAGACTAACACTAGGTGTAGAAAACTCTACAACAATCAATTACGTAGGAGAATTATTATGTATTATGTTGGAATTGATGTTGCTAAAGAAAAACATTATGTTTGTGTATTGGATGAATCCAAAGACTTAGCTTGTAAACCATTCTGGATATATTCAGATTGTTTAGGTTTAAATGAATTAGTAAAACGCTTATATGATTTATCACTTACTTGTGATGATTTTATATTAGCAGTAGAATCAACTGGAGCCTTTAGTGAAAATATCTATGAATATCTTACTGATTTAGATTTTAAAGTTATATTATTAAATTCATATCAAACTGCAAAGTATAGAGATTTCTCTACTTTAAAGAAAGTAAAGAATGATTCTATTGATGCTTATGTAATAGCTGAATTAATTGCAACTGGTAAATACAAAGAAAGTCATATAAGTAGTGAAACCTATCACACTTTAAAAGTTTTAAATAGATTAAAAAAATCTTTAGATGATAAGATTAAAACTATTAAAAGAGAGATATCTACTGTTATGGCAATTGTTAATCCTGAAATTAATAAAGTACTACCTAATATCTTTACTAAAACAGCAATAGCAATCATTAAAGAGTATCCAACAGCTAAAGATTTACAAAAAACGACTCCCAAGAAGTTATGTAAAATATTTAGAAATATAAAAGGCAATAACTTTAATGAAGTAAAAGCCAAAGTTCTAATTAGCAATGCTAAAGATTCAATCTATTTAGGCAGAGCAAAAGATGCTAGGTCTTTAATGATTACTACTAATATTAATATATTAGAGCTTATTATTCAAGAGAAAACTTTATTAGAGCATGAAATTAAAATTCTTATAGATGAAAACCAAGATGATACTTTTAATAAAGGTGTTGATAATCTAAAAACTATTCCTGGAGTTGCTGACAAAACAATATCTGCAATACTTGGAGAATGTGGAGATTTAAAAAGATTTGATTGTGCTAAATCTTTTATAGGTTATATTGGACTATATCCAACTCAATATCAATCTGGTAAATCACTTTCTGTAGGAAGATTAGCCAAAAGAGGTATTCCAATAGCTAAGCATGCACTTTATATGTCTGCTGTTGCAGCTGTATTACATAACGAACAATTACGTAAAATATTTAGAGATAAAGTCTCTTCTGGTAAATCTAAAAAAGAAGCTTTAATTATTATTGCTAAAAAAATAGCAGCAATGATTTACTCTATGTTTAAATATAATACACAATATAATCCCAACAGAGTTTTAGTTTCTTATGGGAAATAAAACTAGTTAGTTTAACATTTGTGAGAACAATGAGTTGTTAATGAACTTGATCTAAAATGTATCATTTTTTTATTTGATCATTTGAATATTTCTAAAAATACTCAAAAAAACAAACAATAAAGTAATGTCCAAAAGAATAGCTATTCGTTTAAGCTATTCTTTATAGGATGGTTATTTTATTTAATAAAGAGGATTATAGAATAACTATTCTAAAATGTCAATAACAAAAATTATACACCCTAGAAAGAAAAATTAAACTTTTTTCTAGTTTAGTAAATATTTAATAATATGATAATATTAATTAGTATTAAACATTAATACTATTTTAAAGCATATGCCTTTTTTTCAGCTTCTATTAAAATATCTGCTAAAAAGAAGTAAGCTTCTTTCCAAGCATTTATTATATCTTCACTTGCTTTATCACCTAAAACTTCTTTTATAGCTTTAAGTATTGATTCTCCAACCATAGGATAATGTTCTGGTTTTACATTAGCATTAACATGAGTAGAAACCATTTTTTCAACTGCTGAACTTAAAACTGTAAGATTATCAATATTTGCAGCATATGCAGAAACTGCACCTGCTAACTTTTTATGTTGATCTGGTGATGCATTTGTAAATAACTCTTTTGTTTCAGGATAATTTATAAAAAGAATGTCATACATTTTTGATGTAATTGCCTCTGAATTTTTTGCCACTATTGGTGCTGTTTCTTTTACTATATCGATTGTAGATTGAGATAAACTCATTTTTTTCCTTTTAAGAATATAAATTATATTATCTAATAAATACCCAGATTTACAACTATTTTTTGTATAATTATTACGCATATTAAGTATTAAGGATATTAATGAAATTTCCAGAACTAATTCAAGGAAAACTTATAAAAAGATATAAAAGATTTTTAGCAGATATTATTTTAGAAAATGGTGAAGAAATAACTGCTCATGTCCCAAATTCTGGAGCAATGACTTCTTGTATTGAAGAGAATTGTCTTGTGTGGGTAAGTTTTCATGATAATCCAAAAAGAAAACTAAAGTATACTTTAGAACTTACACAAATTGGTGAAAATCTAATTTGTACAAATACAGGTATTGCAAATAAAATAGGAATCGAGGCGATTAAAAATGGAACTATTAAAGAATTACAAGGATATAGTTCTTTAAAACCTGAGCAAAAATATGGTGAAAAATCTAGAATTGATATTTTATTAGAGAAAAAAAATGACGATAAAAAATGTTATGTTGAAATAAAGAGCGTTAGTTTAAAAGTTGACAATGAATTAGCCTTTCCTGATGCCGTTACAAGTAGAGGTACAAAACATTTAAATGAACTTATTTCAATGGTAGAAGAAGGACATAGAGCTATTATGTTATATATAATACAAAGAACAGATAAAGCAAATTTTAGAATAGCGAGTGAAATTGATAAAAAATATTATGAAACATTTTTAGAAGCTAGAAAAAAAGGTGTTGAAGTTTTAGTTTATCAATCTTCTATAAATCATGATGAAATTAAAATAAGTAAAAAAGTAGAATTTTAGAAAAAGTTTTGAGTCAAAAGTGGAGTTTTAACTTAACTCCACTCCGCAATTTTGACACTCTTTTCTAAACCAGCCACGTCCAGGGAATTTTCCACACTTAGGACATTTCCAAAAGAAAAACGTAAATCCCATATATATTACAAATCCAGCAATTCCAGCTCTAAACCAAAAATTTTGATCTTGTCCAAAAACCTCTGTAACACCCTTTACTGCAATAACAATACTTGGTGTTAATAATATAAAAA
Organism: Halarcobacter sp.; assembly: GCA_041583235.1. Lineage (GTDB taxonomy): Bacteria > Campylobacterota > Campylobacteria > Campylobacterales > Arcobacteraceae > Halarcobacter. Next base: position 50,039 of record JBFHGG010000005.1, on the reverse strand, counting down.
AGATTGCAGCCGCAATCTTTGCATTTAATATTACTTTTTCAAACTCTTTTTTAACATTTTTATTTTTCATTTTTACCTCTATATAAATTTTGAAATTATATAATAATCTAACACTGTTTTTCACTTAATTTTTAGATCTATATTTCTTTATTTAAAATAGTGCCTCTATTAAAACTACTTTTTTATTTAGTTTTTATTTCTGCAGTAAAATGAAAATAATAGTTATTTTCATTTATTTCTTTGAATTCAAACTCAATACTATCAGATCTTTTTGCTATTTCATAAAAGCCAATTCCTCCACCTTTTCCATGTGTATTCTTGCCATTTCTTCTAAGCTCTCTATACATTTTTTTTATTTCATTTTTACTTAAACTCTGAATATATTTAATTGTAGTTTCAATATTTTCTTTATCTATTTTATTTACAATATTTTGACTATGAATATAGTAGCAATCAAGATTATCTCTACCCACAACAATTAAGCCCTCTGACTTTAATTCATTATTTTGCCCTTTAGCTTTTGAATAATTCATCATATTTTGTGATAATTCTATAAAGACTGTGAAGATATTAGCTGATACACCCATCTTTAAATCATTTTGCTCTGCCTCTTTTTCTAATGCTTCAGTCATTGCAGAAATTAAAGATTGAGACAAGAAACCACCATAAGTTAAAAATACAATGCCATCTTTTTCTACTATTTTTTGAATTAAATTTAAATTCATTTAAAGATTCCTTACTTAAATATTTTTGAGATTTCTTCTTGTCCATTTTTTTAAAAAGATTTAATTTAATTTTTAATTATTTTATCATATATTTTCTGATTTTTTATAATTTTATAATTTTTAGATTAATATAAAAACTTATTATTTTTAAAGTTATATATATTATAAAAGCTTTATCTTATTATTACAATATATAAATCATAAGATTTTCTTAACTTTTTTTATTAAAAAAACAATAAGTTTGATAAGATATAATTATGTATATACTATAAAAGGAAGTTATAAATGAATAAGTTTGATAAGTTTAGAAATTTTTGTAAAAATTTCAGAATCATTATAGGACTAATATTAATTGCAATTGGTATTTACACTGGAAATCAATGGTTTTATTTAGGTGTTCTTCCATTAATAGCAGGATTAGTTGATTTTTGTCCTACATGTTTAATTAGTAAAAAATGTACGCCTAAAAACTTGCAAGATGCTAAAGAAGCATAATTTATTTTAAATAAAAAGGTTTAAGGCTATATATATTTCCACTGTCAGTTGAAATATATAAATCTTCTTTTGGTGATTGAATTACATTTCTTATTCTTTCACCTAAATCTTGTAAAAGTCTTTCTTCTATTATTACTTCATCATATTCATTCATCACTATTCTATTTAAATGTCTTAGTTTTAATGCACCTGAAAAAATATTTCCTTTCCACTTTAAAAATTTATCTCCACTATAAACAATTAAAGAACTAGGTGCAATAGAGGGAATATAAACTTTCTTTGGTTGAGTCATACCTTCTTTGTGTGTTCCTTCTCCTACATGCATTGGATTCCAATACTCTTTTCCATAAGAAATAGTAGGCCAACCATAATTAGCCCCTTTTTGTATTAAATTTATTTCATCTCCACCTCTTGGACCATGTTCTATACTCCAAAGTTTTTTATTAAATTTATCATAAAATAAACCTTGTGGATTTCTATGTCCATATGAATATATTTCAGATAATCTATTTTGCTCATTTATAAAAGGATTATCATTAGGAATGCTTCCATCAAGATTTAATCTTATAATTGAACCCGCATGAGTAGATAAATCCTGTGCATTAGCTCTTATTCCTCTATCCCCAATTGAAAAATAAATATGTTCTTCTTCATCAAAAGTAATTCTACTTCCAAAATGTCTTGAAGTATCACTTAGGGATTTACTTATAATTAAATCCTTCCAATCTTGCAATTCATCATTTATAAGTTTTGCTTTTGCTAATGTAGTTGCACCTTTATTTTGTATCTCTTTAACATAAGTAAAAAACAGAGTTTTATCTTTTTTGAAATTTGGACTTTTTTGAACATCTAAAAGCCCTCCTTGTCCATTATATAATATATTAGGAGTATTTTGAAGATATTTTATTTTATTTTTTTCTAAATTTAAAATAGCAATCTCACCACTTTTTGTAGTAAAAAGTAATTTTTCATCACTAAGAAAAGTCATTCCCCAAACAAGACCTAAGTTGGAAGCTATTTTTTCTACTTTTATACTCATATCTTCACTTGAAAACTTTAAAACAACTTGTGAAAAAATGAAAGTAGGTAAAAAAAGAATTATTAAAAAAATAAATTTATACATAAAAACTCCTAAAAAAATACTTATTAATATACTATTGTATGTTATAATTTTAGTATAGATTACCTAAAGGGTGATATAATGCAAACTAATAAATATGAATTAAAAAGAAATGTTTCACTATTTTTATTAATCTTTTATGGCTTAGGAAATATTTTAGGAGCAGGTATTTATGTTCTTATTGGAAAAATTTCTTCTATTTCTGGAGTTTTTACGCCTTTTTCTTTTTTACTTGCTTGTGTTGTAGTTTTTTTTACTGCACTTTCATATGCAGAATTATCTTCTAGATTTCCTTATAGTGCAGGTGAAGCACTCTACGCAAAAGAAGCCTTTAACTCAAAAATTTTATCTATTATAATTGGTATAATCATTGCTTTTAGTGGCATTTTGTCAAGTGCAACGATTCTTCATGGTTTTAATGGCTATATATCAAACTTTATTGAATTGCCTACATATATCACTTCGTCATTAATACTTTTAGTATTAACAATTATTGCTATTCTTGGAATTTCTCATTCAGTAAAAGTTGCTACTTTTTTAACTTTTATTGAAATATTTGGTCTTTTACTTATTATTTATGTTGGTGTAGAAAATATAGAATTAAAAAATATAGATGTAAACTCTTTTATTCCTTCATTTGAAGTATCTGTTTGGTATACAATATCATTAGGAGCTTTTTTAGCTTTTTATGCATTTATTGGATTTGAAGATATGGTGAATATTGCAGAAGAAGTAAAAGAACCCACAAAAACTATGCCAAAAGCGATAATAATATCATTAATTTTATCAACTAGCATATATATGTGTATTGCAATAGTTTCTATTTTAGCAATAGAACCAGAAATATTAGGGAAAAGTACTGCTCCCTTAGCTGATGTATATGAAAAGCTTACAAATAAAGAACCTATTTTATTGAGTTTTATAGGAATGTTTGCAGTAATAAATGGAGCTTTAATACAAATAGTTATGGTTTCAAGAATATTTTATGGAATGAGTATGAATAATTGGATTCCTTCTATATTCTCTAGAGTCAATGAAAAAACAAGAACTCCAATATTTTCAACAATATTCTCATCAACTGTAATTTTAATTTTTACTCTTTGGCTACCTATTATAACTCTAGCGTCTATGACAAGTTTTTTAATTTTTATTATTTTTACCTTAATGAATCTAGCTTTAATCAAAATTAAATTAAATAATCCAAAACCAAAAGGAATAATATCTTACCCAATAATATTTCCTATTTTAGGAATTATTGTAAACTTAATTATTCTTTTTATTCAACTGTTTTCTATTATTTAAAAAATAACAACTTTTATGATACAATCTATATAATTATATTCAAGGATTTAAATGAAATATTTAATTTTTCTATCTGTTTTTATTTCTTTTTTGTCATCAAATGAAATAAAAATATCTGATAATTTAACCACTATAAACTATCACTTAATATGGGAATTTCTTGGATGTGCAGTGCTTATTTTGTCAATCTTTATTTATTGGAATAGAAGATTACAAAAAGAAATCAACGAAAATAAAAAACTACAAAAGATGCTAAAAGAAGAAAGAATTTATATTCAAACCCTAAATGAAAAATTAAAAAAAGCAAAAGATAGTGCAGAAAATATTTCAAAACAAAAAAGCGAATTTTTATCTAATATAAGTCATGAAATAAAAAGTCCAATGAACTCAGTAATTGGTTATGCTGAAATATTAGATAAGCAAATAATTGATCCCGTACAAAAAGAGTATTTAAATTTAATTAAAAAAGGCGGTAATAACTTATTAAAAATCATTAATAATATATTAGACCTTTCAAAAATTGAAACAGGTAAGTTAAAAATTAAAAAAGAAAATTTAAATATAAGGAATTTATTTCTAGAAATAGAATCAATATTTCATTCAAATATTATATCTAAGAATATTATATTCTTTGTAGATATAGATAAAGAACTACCAATTAATCTAATTAGTGATGCACAAAGAATTAAGCAAATACTTTTTAATTTAATAGATAATGCAGTAAAATTCACTGAAAAGGGTTATATAAAATTAGAAGTAAAAAGTATTTATAAAAATACTTTAAAAAATAAAATTGATTTAATTATTACTTTAGAAGATACAGGAATTGGAATTGATAATAAAAATATTCAAAATATTTTTAAAATATTTGAACAGCAAAATAATCATGATTCATTAAAATATGGAGGAACAGGATTAGGCTTAACAATTTGTTCAAAATTAATTAAACTTATGAAAGGCAAAATAAAAGTAGAAAGTGAAAAAAATAAAGGTTCACTATTTACTGTAATATTAGAAGATATTTATCTAGCTTCTGAAAAAGAACATATATATTCTAAAGAATTATTGACCTCTGGTATTAAGTTTGAAAAAGCAAAAATATTAGTTGTAGATGATGCAGAAGAGAATAGGAAGTTAGTTCAAATTAGATTAAAGGATTTTGATTTTGATTTAATAATGGCAAAAAATGGCCAAGAAGCAATTAATAAATTAAAAAATGTTCTTGTAGATTTAATTTTAATGGATTTAAGAATGCCTATTATGGATGGATATGAAGCAATCAAAATAATAAAAAATGATAATCAATTAAAAAATATACCTGTAATTGCTTTAACAGCATCTGTAATAGAAAAAAATATTCATAAAACAGCAGACTATAATTTTGATGGTTATTTAAAAAAACCTCTTATAATGGACGATTTAATTTTAGAATTAAGTAAACATCTAAAATATTATTTTGGAAATAAAGAAAAACAAAATTATATAGATGAAAATACAGACAAAAGAAAATTAAAAATAGTAATCGAAGAATTAGAAAATGGGCTAAAAGATCAATGGGAAGAGGCTAAAGAGTCTGGAGACTTTTCTATTATGGAAGAGTTTGCAATGAAACTAAATACTTTGGCAGAAGAACAAAATATCTATATTTTAAAAGATTACTCAAATGAATTAATAAAAAATATAAATACTTTTGATATAGAAAAGGTAAACTATATAATGAGTATATATTTAGAATTAATTAATAATTTAAAAAGAAAAATAGGGTAAAAAAGATGAAAAAGAAATTTAAAAATAAAATTTTATTAGTGGACGATGATGTCCATAATCTTCAAGTTGCAATAACCATACTAAAAGATTACAATGTATTATATGCTCAAAATGGAGAAAAAGCTTTAGATTTATTAGAAAAAAATAAATTTGATTTAATTTTACTTGATATAGTTATGCCTAACATGGATGGATATGATGTTTGTAAAATAATTAAAAGTAAAAATGAGTTAAAAAAAATCCCTATTATTTTTTTAACTGTAAAAGATGAAGAGAAAGATATAGTTAAAGGGTTTGAACTTGGAGCTGTTGACTATGTTGTAAAACCTTTTTTTGCAGAAGTCCTATTAAAAAGAGTAGAATTACATTTAAAATTAGCTTCCGTGATGAATGAGTTAAAAGAAGTTAACTTAAACTTAAATAATATTGTAGATGAACAAATTGAACAAATTAGACAAAAAGATAAATTAATTATTCAAGAGTCAAAAATAGATGCAATAAGTGATATTATTGATGTACTTTCCTTACAATTTAAAATGCCTCTAGATAATATTAAATTATATTTACAATCATTAAGCTTCAAACTTTTAAATACTAAAGAACCACAAGCAAATGGCGTTATTGAAAATACTTTTAATGAAATAAATAAACTTGATGAGATAATGAATAACTTTCACAAATTCTTTTATCATCAAGAAAATAAAGAATCAGTTAATATTAAAGTTGCAATTGATAATTCAATCTTTCTTTTAAAAGATAAAATAGAAAAAGAAAAAATAAATATAAATATAGAGGGAGATAATCTAATTTCATTAAATATTGTATATGATGAAATTAAACATATCTTTAATAAATTAATAAATAAATCTATCATCGATTTTAAAAATAATAATGAAAATGAAAAAAGGTATATTAATATAAACATTGAAAATATTAAAGACACAGTATGCATAAATTATGAAGATAATGCAAAAATCTACACAGCAAAAATGATAGATGAACTTTTTATTGTACCACCTTCTAAAGAAAATACTTCATTTGATTTGGGTTTTTATCTTATAAAAATTTTCATTGAAAAAAATTATGGTTTTTTAGAAATAAAACCTAGTGATTATGGAATAAAATATATAATAAATTTTAATGAAGAAGCTAAGTAAAGTTTAAAATAAACCTTACTTAAGATTGAAGGATAAAACCTTCTAATTTATTAGCAAAAAATACAGGACACTCAATCATAGGGTAATGCCCAGCTTCCATACACTCTATTAATTCTACATTTTTATAATATTTTATAAATTGTTTTTGCACTGAGTTCTTATGAAATGCTGGTAAATCATATTTACCCACTATAATACAAACTTTAATTTTCAAGTTTTTGGCTTCTTCTGAAAAGTCATTAGATAAATACATATTCATATATCCAAGTTTACCTTCAAGGCTTGAACAATTGTGAGCAAGTTTTTTTCTATAATCTTTCCATACATTATTATATCTCTTTGATGATGATTCAACTACCTGCTCAATTACACCATTCTCTTCTTTTACATTTTTAAGTAATTTTTCTTTTGCTGTATTTGTCATTTTTATTCCTGTTGGAGGAATAGGCGTTATTAAAATCAAAGTATTTATTTTATCTTTTAAATCTATTGCAATTCTTTGAGCAACTAGAGAAGACATTGAATGCCCTACTAAAGAAATAGTTTCAAATTTTAATTTTTCTATTAAATTTTTGATATCCATACTTGCTTCATCTAAACTATATTCACCTTTTATCTCTTTTGATAAACCATATGCTCTAAAATCAACAAAAATCCATGTAAAGTCCCTAATATTTAAATAAGGAATTGTTGCATCATAATTTCTATGATCTCCCATCCACTCATGCATTACTATTACTACTTTACTTCCATTTCCTATTTTTTTATAATTTAATTCAACCATTTATCTACTTATATTTATTTTTTTGAGTATATCTTAAATTAGTTTTTTTCTATCTGATATAAAAACACCCACTTTTTGCACACTTTGAATGAATATACTTTCAGTATAAAAAGGATAATCATGAAAAAGAAATCATTATTCAAAAATATAGGAGTTCAAATCATAATAGCTATGATTTTAGGAACTCTTGCAGGATTTTTGATGGGCAAAGATGCAGAAGTATTTGCACCTTTAGGTACAATTTTTATTCACTTAATTAAAATGTTAGTAATTCCATTAATTGTAATATCAATTATTTCAGGTGCTGCAAATTTAAGTGATAGTCCAAGTGCAGGAAGAGTTGGAGTTGGAACAATTTTATTCTTCCTTGGAACCTCAGCAGTTGCAGTTGCCTTAGCCTTATTTGTTGGTGAAATATTTAAACCTGGAGTTGGTCTTGATTTAAGTAGTGTAACACATATGTTCTCTAATCAATATGCAGATAAAGGTGCATTACCAGGTGCAATGGAAACACTAATTGGAATGATTCCAACAAATATATTTGAATCTTTAATGAATGCAAATATATTACAAGTTTTAGTATTTTGTCTATTTTTTGGAATTGCAATATCTAAAATACCAAAAGAAAAAAGTGCTCCTTTAATAAATGGTTTAGAAGGAATGATTCAAGCTTTAATCTGGATGGTTACTATTGTAATGATGATTGCTCCAATTGGAGTATTTGGTCTAATGGCTGATTCAGTGGGAACTTATGGTTTTGATATGTTAGGCTTAGTTACTAATTTATTCCTAGTATATATGGGAACTTTATTAGTTTATGGATTTGTTTTCTACCCATTACTTATAAAACTATTTTCAAAAACATCAATTAGAGATTTCATATCTGCAATGAAAAAACCTCAAGTCGTAGCCTTATCAACTGCTTCTTCAATGGCAACACTTCCTGTTAACATGAAAACTTGTGAAGAAGATTTAAAAGTATCAAAATCTACTACTTCTTTTGTTCTTCCTTTGGGAGCTACAATTAATATGAGTGGAAATGCAATTTATTATGGTCTTGTAGCTATTTTCTTTGCTCAAGTTTATAATATAGATTTAGGATTTGCAGGATATATGGCAATTATCTTTACAGCAACTATTGGAGCTATTGGACAAGCAGGAGTTCCTGGTCCTTCATTCTTAGTTGTTGCAGTTTTAATTGCTGCTGGTATTCCTATTGAAGGATTACCTTTATTATTTGCTCTTGATAGAATTTTTGATATGGCAAGAACTGCTTTAAATATCACAGGTGATGCAGCTTGTGCTGTTATAATCGATAATTTTAATGATAAAAAAGATAAATTAGAAACTGTATCTTAAAACAATAAGGGAAGAATATTTATTCTTCTCTTATTTCATCCACTCTTTAATTTCCAAAGAGAGTTGCCTTGGAACCTCTAAAGGCAACATATGACTACTTCCCTCTCTAGATACTTTTGTAACATTAGGATATTCATCTTTAAAATTCTCTAAAGAACTATGTGTAAAAAGTCTATCTTTTGTACTATAAAAAAGTCTAATTGGTAAAGATAAAGAGAGTAGTTCTTTATGCAAATCTTTTCTATTAAAAGTACTATTCATTTGAATATTATAAACCTCTTGTCCTAAATCTGTAAACATATCTTTTACAATATTTATAAGCTCAATATCGTCTTTATTTGACTCTTCAATTAATGATAAAACTTTTTTATGGGATAAGCCTTTAAAACCTAAATTATTCATTTGATCTAAAGTCTGTTTTCTTTTTCTTATTTCATCTTCTCTCATCAAACTTGGAGTCCCTGCAACTAAAAAAAGTCTTTTTACCCTATTTGGATTTTTAATTGTAAAATATGATGCTAAGTATGCACCCAAAGAAAAACCTAAGAGATTTATTTTTTTTTCTGTATCTGCAAAATTTTTTTCTAACTCTTTAGAAGCCTCTTCAAAATCTTCTCTTAGAGGAAGTGCTATATGAATTAATTCAAACTCATCTTCTAAAAAAGGAAGTAATCTTTGCCATAATCTCTCATCAGTCATAAGACCTGGAAGTAAGTATATTTTTTCTTTCATTTTCAACCTATACAAATATTTTCTTTTTATTGTGTTTATCTTTTATCGTAATTTTGTTTAAAAATAAAGAAAAAAGTTAATATACAAGTTTAATTACTTATTAAATCTTAGCTGTTAATATACATTATGAAAAATAATATAAACAATCTTAATATGGTTTACACCTATCATAATGAAACAAAACATTCACAACAAAGATATGCCCGCTCTTTAGGTTATATGGATTGGGCAACACAACCAAATCCATATAGAATTTATTCAAATACAAAAAAAACTTCTTTACCCCTTTCTTTTGAAAATAACACTTTAGAATATTCTCAAATATTTATGAAAGAAGATAAATTATCAGCACCCTTATGTAAAGAAGCAATCTCACAATTTTTCCAATTTTCCTTAGGTCTTGCAGCTATTAAAGAATATGGTGATCAAGCATGGGCTTTAAGATGTAATGCATCAAGTGGAAATTTACAACCAAGTGAAGCTTATTTAATTTCATGTGATGTTCAAGGTATTGATGATGGACTTTATCATTATTCTCCCCTTGAACATGAACTTGAATTATTATCAAATGCAAATGAAGGATTAGAACTAGAAAAAGATACTTTCTTAATATGTTTATCTTCTATTGTCTGGAGAGAAGCTTGGAAATATGGTGAAAGGTCTTGGAGATATACCCAACTTGATTGTGGACATGCTTTAAAAGCTTTAGAAATCTCTGCTTTAATTTTAGGTTGGGAGATTGAAGTTCTTAATATAAAAGATAGCGAACTTCAAAATTTAATTGGTTTTGACCAAGTGAGCAGATATGTTCCTAAAGAAAGAGAATTACCTGATATGCTAATAAAAGTCTCTTTAGCAAAGAAAGAGATTTTAAATGAAAAAAAAGAAAATATAGATATTCCTAAAATAAGAAGTACCTTACAAGAAACTTATGAAGGAAAAGCAAATCAACTAAGTAAAAACTGGCATAAATGGGAAATCTTAGAAAAAATAGAAGATGCAACTTTAAGTGATGAATTAGAAATAAAAAAATATACAAATGATAAATATGAAGAAAATCCTTATAGAGAAAGTTCATTTTTAGCGAAAGATGTTGTGTTAAATAGACGTTCAGCTCAAATGATGAATAAAGATAATTCTACAATTACAAAAAAAGAGCTTGAGACTATCCTAGGCTCTGTTAAATCAAATAATTCTAATATTAACTTAGTAATTTTTGTGCATAATGTAGAAGAAATTGATTCTGGACTTTATATACTTATAAGAAATAGTAAGCATAAAGAAGAGTTAAAAAATTTATTGAAAGATACCTTTCTTTGGGAAAGAGTAGATACAAATGCAGGAGAATTATATAAATTAGAAAAAGGTGATTTTAAATTTCTAGCAAAGGCGATTTCTTGTAATCAAGATATTGCAAGCGATGGAGCATTTACTATGGGAATGTTAGCACAGTTTTCAAATCAATTAGAACAATATGGAGCTTCAAAGTATAAACATCTATATTGGGATTGTGGAGCTATTGGGCAACAGCTATATTTAGAAACAACTTCACTAAAACTTTCAGCAACAGGAATTGGATGCTTCTTAGATGATATATTACATGACGTAATTGGGCTTAAAACAAATCATTATAGAACACTTTATCATTTTACAATTGGACGTGCTTTAGTCGATTCTAGATTAAGTAGTAAAAAACCATATATAAATAGATAAAACAATTAAATAAAGGGAATTATTCCCTTTATTTAATCTCTTATTCTAATATAGATATGAACATTTGTAGAGTCATCGTTAAATTTTCTCTCATCAATTACAATATAATTTAGATTTCTTATTAATTTTCCAAGCTTATCATAACCATAATTTCTAGAATCAAAGGATGGATTATTTTTATTAATATAACTTCCTACATTAGAAAGTCTTGCCCAACCATCATCTTTTGAAACAGCATTAATAGCTTTTGTAACTATAGGTCTTAACTCTTTATTATTTGATTCATCTTTATCTTCAATATCTCTTTTTTCTCTTAATATTTCAGTAAATACAAACTTATCACAAGCTGCAATAAAAGCAACAGGAGTTTTCTTTTCTCCAAAACCATATACAATTAAGCCTGATTCTCTAATTCTAGTTGCAAGTCTTGTAAAATCACTATCTGAAGAGATTAAACAAAAACCATCCAAACTATTTTCATGTAAAATATCCATAGCATCAATAATCAAAGACGCATCTGTAGCATTTTTCCCTTGAGTATAAGAGAATTGTTGAATTGGTTGAATGGCATATTTATTAAGATGTTCTTTCCATTGTTTTAAATTTGTAGTAGTCCAATCACCATAAGCTCTTTTTATACTAGCAATTCCAAATTTTGCAACCTCTTCAAGTAATTCAGCTACTAAAGAAGCTTGTGCATTATCTGCATCAATTAGTACTGCAAGTTTTATTGTTTTTTTATCGGCCATTTTTTTCCTTGAGTTATGTAGATATTCATCTTACCTAGATAATTGTTAGTATATTCTTCAAAATAAAATTTATAATAGAGAAATCAAAGCTTTAAAATAAAACTTTTAATTATAATCCATTTACAATATTAATTGGCTTTTTACCATCTAATACTCTTTTAACATTTAATGCAGCTTTTTGTCTCATTTCAAAATAAGCTTTATCACTATAAAAAGCAGAATGTGGATTTATAATAAATCTTCCATCAAGCCAATTCTCTTTTGCTTTCCATGCACTTATCATCAAACCATTTTTTGGTGGCTCGCTTGGAAGTACATCAAGACTTACACAATTTAAATGTTCTGTTTTTAAGGCTTTGTAAAATACATCTAAGTCTTTTACAATAGCGCCACGTGCTGTATTTACTAAAGAAGCACCTTTTTTCATTTTTGAAATAAAGTTCTCATCAATCATTGCATTTGTTTCATCATTTAAAGGACAATTTATGGAAATAATATCACATGTTTTAAGTAATTCATCTAAAGATTCAACTCGTTTTGCACCAAGCATTTTTTCAGTTCCACTTGATAAATAAGGGTCATAAAAATATGTTTGAAATCTTAAAGCATTTGCTTTTAAAATTACACTACCACCAATTCTTCCTGCTCCTATTACTCCAAGTTTATAATCACTATTTCTTTTAATATTTTTTAAAGTGTTTGCTTGCCAGCTATTATCTTTATAATCTCTACATAAATAATCATACCTTGTAATTCCCCTTGCAATATTCATAATCATTGCTATTGCAGTATCACTAACTTCATCAGTTCCATAATCAGGAGTATTAGATGCAAAAATTTCCTTTTCTTTTGTATATTGTGTATCAAAAACATCATAACCTACACCATATCTAACCATAGCTTTTAATTTAGGTAATTTATCAATAAACTCTTTTGTGATTTTTTTATGCCAAACTAAAAGTACCTCAATATCTTCATGCAAAGTATCTGATAATTCATCTCCTAAAATTTCTTTTTCAATATAAGGATCGCTTATTTTATCTGTAATATACACTCTCTTCATAATATTTCCTTAAGATATAAGTTTATAATTTTACTTATAATAATGTTAACTACTGCTTATTATTTAATAAGAAATTTGAATAGAAGTAATATTTTAATATAATTTCAAAAACAAAAAAGGATTTAATAATGGTAAACAAAGAACCGTTTGTAAAAAGAGCAGATGAATATATAAATTTAGCTAATCAACAGTTAGATACTACAGATAATGTAACGCCAGGAGAAGTAAGTGCTTCATTTTTATTTGGAGCTGCTAGATTTAATGCATGGGTTGCTGCTTGTGAATTTGATTCAGCTGAAGCAATGAGAGATGCAAAAGAAGAAGTCATAGAATATTTTGTAAAAGAGTATAAACAAATGATAGATCAACATATAGAAAGTCATATTGAAGCTTTTGATTTTAAAGCTAAGTAAGTTTAAAATCTTATAAAAATTCAAGGAGTATAAGAATAATCTTATCTCCTATTTTAATACTCTATTTAAGAAATAATATGCCTTTTATTTTTATTACTCTTTACTCTACCTGATTTAATTGTATTAAATATATGTTCAAAAACTTTTCCTGCTTTATCTTTTTTATTTGATAAAAAGTAGCTATGCCCTTTTGGAAAATCATATTTTGTATTTACATCATCACAATCAATTGAATAAACATTTGATTGAACATTTAACATATTTTCAGGTCCTGTATGCCCTAATCTTCTTGAAGCAATTTTATTTTTAAGATTAGAAACTTTACTAGCTCTTAAAGCTAAATCTCCAGAGGCATAATAAACAGATACATTTCTTGATGATTGACTTATTAACCTTCCTTTTTTATCCTCTTCTAAAGATTCATTTACTATATCAGCAGCTACTAAAAAAGTATTTTTAAATAACAAAGGAACACCATTTGCTAAATCATATCTATTCCATTGATGTAAGGTTTCTCTAAATACCCTATTTCCCATTGAATGAGCTAATACATTTATTCTTTTTATACACAAATCCTCATCAGCTGTAAATTTATCTCTCCATTTCATAAATTTTTGCAGTACTCTTGCAAAAGAGTATGCACTAAGATCTGCAGATTTTTGATCATCCCAATAATCTTTTATTATTCCTTTATCATTGTCACAAGGCCAAATAATAGGAATAACTAATACTAAATTTTTTTCTTTTTCATCAAATAATTTTTGAAGAGTTTTAACTCTAGGAAAAATATCTTCTTCAGGTAAATTAGAAAAACCATGAATAAAAAGTAATATGCTTTTAGCCTTTGAAAATTTTAGTTGCTTCATTAATTCTATTGAACCAATTTCTAAATAATCCTCCTTTTGATTCCTTGTACAATAATAAACAGAATTACATGGTGCATTTCTATCTAAATCAAAATCGTATTTTTCCCCAGCTCTTTGTTGTGAGAAATTACCTTTTGGCTGTCTATTAGTAATAAAAAACATTTTATACTCCTCCTAAGCACTTGAAAATTTAATAATATATTATATTATACAATACTTCAAGCTTTTATTAAAAAGTATTTAAAAACTAAGAGAAAATATTATTTTATTCTAATAGGAAGAAGACTTAAAAAACTTAAAGCCTCAGGAAGAGAGAAGATTGCCTTTTCCATATCATTTTCTTTTGGATCTATTAAATAGTTTTTTGATGTTTCAAAATTAGATTTTTTTAAATTGTTTTTTATAAATACTGTTTGTTCTAAATTACAATTATCAAAAAGTGCGCTTTCAAGATTACACTCTTCAAAGCCTGTATCTCTAATAAGGGAATTAATAAATTTCATAGCTCTTAAGTCTAAAAGATGAAAAGAGTTTTGTGAAATATTACAAGATTCAAATCTCACATTAAAAGGTTCTATACAATTACTCCAAGAGAGTCCTAAAAGTTTTGAATTTTCAAATGTAACATCATTAAAAGTACAATTTTTTAATTTGCTTAAAGAAATATCACAATTAACAAAAGTACATTCTGTAAACTTACAATTATAAAAACTTGCCTTAAAAAAATCACATTTTGTAAAAGTACAATTGTCAAAATAAATAGAGTTTAAATCTTTATCATTATATTCAATAAACTCTTCTTCCCAGTAATCATCTGTTTTAAACATGAGCCTCTTTTTATCTTAATTTTATCATCTTAGAAATAAAACATATAATAAAAATTCAAGATTAACTAAAAAAAGAGTAAAAATTACATATAAAATCACTTTTTCTATGAAAAAAATAGAAAAATCAACAAATATACTTGTTAGTTATTTATAATTAAGATAGAATACACTAATTGAAAGATGATTTAGAAATTCATCTATGGCATGTTTTATATTAGTAACCTTTCGTTTACAGTAAAATCACACCACCAGATAACTTCATAATTAGATTTTATATAACACAAGTAAAATTGTGTATCAACAAAAGGAAATAAAATGGCAGAATTAGTAAATGGATCAGTAAAATGGTTTAACAGTGAAAAAGGTTTCGGATTTATCGAACAAGAAAATGGTGGGAAAGATGTATTCGTACATTACAGAAATATCAATAGTACTGGATATGGAAGAGTTTCACTAGAAGACGGTCAAAAAGTTACTTTCGAAGTTACAGAAGGTGAAAAAGGTCTTCAAGCAGAAAACGTTACTGCTCAGTAATATTCTAATTATAAGCGGTTTTACCGCTTATAATTCTTTAAATATATTTTTCTATTTAAATCTTCACTTTTTTAATTCATTTAAAATCTTTTTTTATAAACTTTATATAAAATATGACAAACAAAGGAATTATTTGTCAGAAAACTTCAAACTACTAAAAACTATTTTACTAATTGTATTGTTCTTTTTTTCTTATGCTAATGCACGATCAAACTATGAAAAGTCTGTTGTAAGAATAAGTTCTACACTTTCACTATATGATTATAAAAACCCTTGGAAAGATCCTGCTCGTAAAAATATTGTTGGTACAGGTGTAATTATTGAAAATCATTATATTTTAACAAATGCACATGTAGTTTCTAATGCAAAAAAGATAGAAATAAAAAAAAGTAATGAAAATAAAAGTTATTATGCAAAGATAAAGTATATTTCCCATCAAGCTGATTTAGCATTACTTGAAATATATAATAAAAAGTTCTTTAAAAATACTAAGGCTCTAAAAATAAGTCAAGATATTAAAATTGGTGCTAAGGTTATAGTTGTAGGATATCCATTGTCTGATTTAAGGCTTTCAAGTAAAAAAGGAAATATTAGAAAAATAAAATATGAATCTTATTCTTTAAGCAATGAAGATTTATTAGCCTTAGAGCTTAATATTACACTAAAAGAAGGAAATAGTGGAGGTCCTATATTAAATAAAAATGGACAGATTATTGGCCTTGTAATGCAAATGCCTAAAGATTCTTCTTCTACTGCTTATGCTATTCCTTCTTTTATTATTAATACTTTTTTCACAGATATAGAAGATAAAAAAATAGATGGATTTCATTCAAATTCAAACTCTTATCAATATTTAGAGAATAAAACATTACAAAACTATTATAAAATTAAAGAAGCTGGAATGCTTGTTACAGATATTGATGCTCAAGAGAAGCAATTAAAAGTAGATGATATTATTACTAAAATAAATGGATATAAAATATCTAATATTTCAAAATTAAAATTCTTTTCTCAATTTCATAAAAAAACAGTTAATCAAAGTATTCCCCTGTCAATTCTTAGAAATCAAAAGATTATAAAAATAGATTATAAGTTATATAATTCTAATAAACTAATAGCCCAAGAGTTTAACAAAAAGCCAAGATATTTTATATTTGGAGGATTGGTTTTTACCCCTATTACAAGAAATTATTTACAATCAATAGGTATGAAACAATATGAAATGAATATGCTTTTTTATGAACAAAAAAGAACTTTACAAAAAGAAGAACCTGTTGCATGGATGGAAACAAAGTTTCCTCATGAAATTAATAAAGGCTATATTTCAAAAGTTGAAATTGTAGAGAAAGTTAATGATATCAAGGTAAAAAGTTTTAGCCATTTTGTAAAGTTGATAAAAGACTCTAAAGAAAAATATATTTTGATTGAATTTATAAAAAAACAAAGTGTACTTTTAAAAAAAGATGAAGCTATGAGAAGTTTTTTAGAAATAAATGATAATCAAAAAAATAAAGAAGAGAAAAATGTTGATAAATCCTTTATATGAAAATATTGCAAAAGAACTAAACTTAGGTAAACTTTCACAAATTGAAACAATTCAAATTTTATGGAGTGGATATGGTGAATTAGTAAGGCTTAATTTTTCTAATAAAAGTATTATAGTTAAACATATAAAACTTCCTAAACCTTCGGAGCATCCACATGGTTGGAATACTGATTTATCCCATAAAAGAAAGCTGCACTCTTATGAAGTAGAAGTTAATTGGTACAAAAAATTTAGCAAAAATATTGATGAAAATTGTCGTATTCCTCAAGGTTTAAAAACTTTTCAAAATGAAAATGAATGGCTTATTGTTATGGAAGATTTATCTACTTTAGGACTGAATAAAACTACTAGTTATGCAAGTAAATACCATCTTAAATCCTGTCTTACTTGGTTAGCAAATTTCCATGCAAAATATATGAATATAAAAGTAGATATTATTTGGAAAATTGGAACTTACTGGCATTTAGATACAAGACCTGATGAATTAGAATTATTAGAAGATAAAGAGTTAAAAGATTTTGCAAAAATTATTAATGATGAATTAAATAATACAAAATATCAAACAATAGTACATGGTGATGCAAAATTAGCAAATTTTTGTTTCAATAATGAAGGTACTTCATGTGCAGCTGTAGACTTTCAATATGTAGGTCATGGTTGTGGTATGAAAGATCTTGCATATTTTATGAGCAGTGCTATAGAACCTGAAATTAGCGCTAAAATGCAAGAGTGGGTACTTGATACATATTTTTTAGAACTTAAAAAAGCAATAAAATTTTATCAACCTAAATTAAATAGTTTAGATATAGAAAAAGAATGGAGAGTATTATTTGCAGTAGCTTGGGCAGATTTCCAGCGTTTTATAAAAGGATGGAGTCCAAATCATTTTAAGATTAATGAATATACTGAAGAATTAACAGCTAAAGCATTAATCTATTTAAAGTCTAAGATTTAAACCTAGCAATTAACTCTTAATTTCTTAATGTAGCAATTAATCTATTAACATCTTTTAAGTATGAAAAAACATCAAAAATAGATTTTACAAGTATATCAGAGTTTAAAAGTGTTTCAGTACAAATTCCCTCTTCTTGTAAAATTCCTATTCCTAAAATAGTCTCTTTTAACATTAATTTATCATTTCTTCCATTACCAACACTTAAGGTTATATCTAAGCCAAGTTTTTTAACAAACTCTAGCTTACTAATATCTTGACTAGGTTTTGGTATAGTGATTACTTCACAATTTGTATTCTCTAACTCTTTTTCAACTGTTCCATAAGTATCAGCAGTAATCACATAAAAATTAAAATCTGAAGATAATTCATTGATATTTTTAGAAACATCTTTTATTAATTTTCCATCTATTGCAACTGTACCATTATAATCAAAAACAATATTTTTTATCTCAATAGTATCTTTTCCAGGTATCTTTACTATCATATATTTCTTCCTTATTTTTTATGATTTTTTATGATTTTTTGCTTACTATTATGCCACCTATAATAATAAGAATAATACCTAAAAAAGTATAGATATCAGGTAATGAATCTCCTAACATAATACCAAAGCCAATAGCAAAAGGTATATTAGTATAACTTACAACTCCAATAATACTTGCATTACTTAAACTATAAGCACGTGTAAGAAACCATTGTGAAGCTGTTGATATAATTGCCATAAAAGCTATAAGAGTCCAAACAAAAAGTTCTGTGTGTATTTGAAAATGAACATAAGGAGTAAACAAAAATAAAAATAAAGGAATCAACATACCTACTCCCATAAATGAAAGCATAATAATCCGTGCATCATAAATATCTTTTATTTTTTTTATAGTAGCATATGCTGCAGCTGCAAAAAAACCACCTAATACACCTAATATATGTTCAAAAGATAATTCAATACCAAAAGGCTTCATAATTAATATAATTCCCATAAAACCAATAATAAGAGCAAAAAAAGTCTGTGTTGTTATAGATTCTTTCATCAAATAATATGCTAATATAGTTACAAAAAATGGTGATGTTTTATTTAATATTACAGCTTCCCCTAATGGAATTGTTGCAATTGTATAAAAAAACAATAACATAGCACATGCTCCAAAAACACCTCTTAAAAAGAGCAAATGTAGTTTTGAAACATTAAGAGATACTGGAATTTTTTTGAAGCTATATAAAATAATTATAACTCCTAAAAGATTTCTATAAAATACTACTTCTATAGGATCCATAGTTTCAGATAACATTTTTGCAACTGCTCCATTAAGTGCAGAAATTAACGCACTTAGAAGCATAAATAAAACACCTTTATCCATTGATTCTAATTTTTTTAACATTTACTTCCTTTATTATTTTCATTGTATATAAAACTTCTATAAATCTAAATACAAATTAGAACTTATGCTTAACTAACACTTCTATTTTATAATTCCATACATTCAAATTTAAGGAGTATATAAAATGAAATTAGGAAAGAAAATAGCAATATTAACAATTGCAACAAGTGTAAGTTTATTTGCAAATGGGATTAGTAACATAAGTACTTTGGTTGAACAAATAAACAATACAAATGATGTAAAAACAAAACAAGTTTTAATGAAAAAACTAGATATTGAGCTTGCAGTTATTGACAAAAAAGATCTTGCTAAAGCAAAAGAGATTATGAATACAAAACTAAAAAAATAATTGATTTAAAAAACTTCCCTCTGGAACGTAAGTATAACTTGCGTTCCTTCCCCTACTTTACTTTTTATATTAATATTTATATTTAGAATCTCACATAATTGTTTAACAATACTCATACCTATGCCAAGTCCAGAGGTGTTTTCTTTATAATATCTTTGAAATACTTTTTTTGTATCTTTTATTCCAATTCCTGTGTCTTCTATAATAAGCTGATTTTTATCTATTATTATATGCACTTGACCATTTTTTTTATTATATTTACATGCATTGGAGATAAGATTATCTATAATTCTATCAATACCATTTTTGTTACTTTTAATTATCAAAGAATTTAGTTTTTTACTAAATTTTATTTTTGGATAAATTTTTTGTAAAACTTCAATCTTTTCATTAATAATATTATTAATAAAAACTTCTTCTTCTTTTTTAATACTATTTGGACTCATATATTCTAAGTTTTTATATAAGGATGCAATACTTTTTGCACTTAGTTCTATTCTTTCTATTTCTTCAAAGTCACCACGTTTTCTTAATAATTTAGAATTTAATAAAATAGAAGTAGCAGGAGTATTTAAATCATGAATAATATCTTTTAAAAAGTTTTCAAGTAAAAAAAGTGCTTCTCTCATAGGTCTTAATGAATATATAGCAAAACCAATTGAGAGTAAAAAAATCAAGAATAGAATTACAATACTAAATTTAAATATTTTCATCAAAAACTCATTATAAAGTTTTTTATATTTTTTATTATCATATATTACTTTTAATAAGTAAGGAGCAGTTGAAGCAGTTTGAAAGTAGGCACAAAGACCCTCTTCACAATGATAAATTTTAAATAATTTTTTTTGTTTATCATCTTCTATTATGTCTAAAGAAAACTTATCTCCTTTAAAATCAAAGGTATAATCTTTCATTTGATAAAGAATATTTTCTTCTATATTATTGATTTTATCTTCATGATACATATATAAAACTATACTTGAAAGTACAAGAAGAGGAATAAAAAAAAGATATAATGTTGTAAAAAATGACTTTTTTTCATAGTTTTCCAAGTTTATATCCTATACCTTTAGTATTAATAATATTTAAATCTAATATTTTCTTTAATTTACTAATTAAGACACGAAGGGCACTATCACTTGGTCTATTCATATAATCAAAGAAGGTTGATTTATTTACTGTCATATTAATATTTCTAATTAAAAGTGAGAATATTTCTTTTTCTACAAGGCCTAAAGAAACTTCTTCATTATTTTTAAAAACTCTATTTTCTAATAAATCAAAAGTAATATCTCCATATTTAATAGTTGGTCTTTTTCTTTTTAAAACTGCTTTAATTCGTGCTAATAACTCATCTAAATCAAATGGTTTTTTTATATAATCATCACAACCACGATCAAAGCCCTCTAAGGTAGTTGTAGTATCCCTAAGTGCTGTAATAAAAAAAGTAGGTGTAGAATCATCTGCATCTCTTAGAAGTTTTAATGTATCAAGGCCATTTAATAAAGGAACATTTATGTCAAATAAATAAAGATCATACTTATTTTCATAAGTATACTCAAGTACTTCTTCACCATCATTTACTAATGTTACATCATAATTTTCTTGTTTTAAAATTTGTAGCATTGTTTGTGCTAATATTTCATCATCTTCTAATAATAAAATTTTTGCTTGTTTACTCATTATATTTAAGGATTCTGTTTATATATTTTAAGAGGAATTTTTTTCTTTGCTTTTATAATTGCATCAGCCTCTTCTCTAGCTTTTTTATTTTCATTCGCAAGTTTTTCTTTTAATTCTTCAATAAGTTCTTTTTTCACTTCACTATTAGGTGCTTGATTAACTTTTTCTAATAATATATTTACTTCTATATCTTCTGCAAATATAATATTTGTAGTAAAGAGTAGAGATATAACTATAAGTTTTTGAAGTATCATTTTTCACGTTCTTTTTTTAAGCTGTTTTTTTCTAATTCTTCTATTTTTAATTCTATTTTTTTTAATGGAGATATTGTAAATTGACTTAAATCACATCCATTTTTTTTTGCCTTAGAGAATTGTCTATTATAAGAGTTAATTGCATTATTTATATTTTTGGCAAAGATACTTTTTGAATTACTTTCTATTAAAAAAAGTTGTGCTTTAGCTCCAAGTATATCGTTTTGAACAAAATATCCTTTATTAAACTCTTCTTCAATGTATTTTAAAGCATGACTCATAGTATTTATATGTTTATTACAATATTTATATGTAAAAACCTTTTTTTTAAGTTTAGGTTTTTTTGCAATACTTTCTTTAACTTGAGTTTCTTTTGACTCTGGATTTTTTTCTTTTATTGATTTAGGAATATTGTTTTGTTTTGTATCTATAACTCTATTTGTTAAGGTACAGCCTGAAAAGATTAGCATAAATATTATCATAAAACATGTTTGTCTTAAACTAAACATTTTGTCCCTTCTTTTATTTAAATAAATTTTAAGTCATTAAATAATAACTTAAAATTTAATTTTTTGTCATTATATAAAAAAATGCATTAAAATCTAAATAATGCTCAACTTTCAATTTTATTAGCTTAATCTTTTTTCTGCTAAAATCAAAAAAATTTAAGGAAGTATTTTGAATAAACCCATTAATCTTTTTGCAGCTGCTTTAGTAGCTATCATAGTAGTTTATCTTTTTGTATTAGGTGAAGATAAGACAATAGAAATATTAAAAGAGGACTATATTTATATCTTAGCTCTAATTCCACTAAGTTTTTTAATTTTATATTTTAAATTTAAACTAAAAGATTATGAAATAATAAATTTTAATAAAAATAATGAAATATCACTAAAATCTACTATACTATTTTTTTTAGTATTTCAAGTATATGATTATTATTCAGAAGGTGGATTTATTGGTATGATTTCTCAATGGTTTATATATTGGATTATGGGAATACTTGCTCTACTTTTAATGGAGACTATAAACTATTATAAAAACTATAAGTTATTACAAAAAATCAATTGATTAGTTTTTACACTAATCAAAGATTTTTTTATATACATGACAATATGGAGTTTTCCCTGTTCTTACATAATAATCTTGATGATAAGTTTCTGCTGCATAAAAAGGTGTTTTCTGTTTTAGCATGGTAGCTACATCATAACCTTTTGTTTTTAAAATTTCTATAAGTTTTTGCGTTGTTTTCTTTTCTTCTTCATTTCCATAAAAAACTACAGAAAGATACTGGCTACCTATATCTGGACCTTGTCCATCTTTTTGAGTTGAATCATGAATTTCAAAAAATAGCTTTGCTAAACTCTCATATGAAATCTCTTTAGGATTATAAACAACTTCTACAGTTTCAACATGGCCTGTATCGCCTTTTATTACACCATAATAACCTGGATTCTTAACATGCCCACCCATATATCCACTAATAACATCTTTTACGCCTTTTTGTTTTTCAAATAAATGTTCAACGCCCCAAAAACAACCCCCTGCAAAGTGGGCGGTTTTAGTATTTGCATAATTAATGTTTTTCTTTTCTGGCACTACTATTTCTTTACTAAAATTTGTTGAAATAAAAGCTAAAACTCCAAGAACTAAGATAACTATATATTTGTTCATGATTTATCCTTTTGATATTTTATTTTACTTAACTTTTGTGTAGTTGTTGTTTATTTAAATAGTTTATATCTACTAAACATTAACCTAGTATATTTATCTTCTTAATATTAATTTTTATAGGATAGTTTTATTTGATAAGTTAAACAGATTATAGACAATATAAATATTTTTGTTTGAGATGAATGTTACTTAAAATTAACTAATTTTAAATACATTGTTTTTTTATTTAAAATAATACCTAGTTACTAAGTATTATTTTCTTTTAAAAACCATAAAGACCTATAGTTTTGATAAAAAATAATATTAATAAAAGCTCCAATACAAGCAGCTAATGTATCTTTATGAGCATCCCAAATATCTCCTTGTGTACCTAAAAAAGCCATACCTAGTTCAGGATACAAGATAACTACTGCTAAATACTCAAGTAACTCATAAATGGCAGAAATAGAAATAATCATACTTAAAGTAAAGAGTAAAGCACTTTTAATATTTCTTGAACTTGAAATAATCATTTCAAATAAAATTCTAAAAACAAGTAGTCCAAAAAGAAAATGTACCAATCGATCAAAGTGATTTCTTTCAAAACCAAAAAATTGAGTGATAATATCAAAATATTCCATTTCTGCATAAGTATAATGAGCCCCTAAAGAATGAAAACTTGAAAAAATAAGCAGAAAAATAATACTTAAAAGAGTGTAATTATGTTTTTTATCCATAAAAAAAACAAAAGGAAAAAGAATAAATATTAATATGTTTTCTAATAACCAATCATCTGGATATTTAGGATTAATAGCCATAACAATCCAGATAATGATATAAATACCATAAACAATTTTATGTGACTTTTCCATAAGCACATCCTATTTATCACTTTTATTATTCAAAGTATACTCTTTTTTCTATTTAATTTTAAGATGATATTTTGTGTATTAATAGTAATAAATACGGATGAAGATAAAACTTTTATAATTTAAAAAGTTTTATCTTTTAGTCTGTCAATTGAGAATCTATTTAAATCAATTAAATATGAAAGAATAAAAAAGAATATTGCATATATCATTTGAGAAGACATAACATTCCAATTTTCTTGTAAACCTGAACCAAATACTAAAAATACAATTAATAATGCTCCTAATAATAAAGCCCTACTTGTAAATAGTCCTATAATTAGTAAAACCCCAATAATTAATTCTGCAAAAGGAATCATATAAGATGAGATGCTAACCATAAATTCTGGTAATATAGTATCATTAAATTGCGCAATCATCCATGAATTAAAACCTTCGATATTTAAAAGTCTAGCCACTCCATGAGTAAACATATTTACACCCATAGTAAGTCTTAGTATTAAATAAGCCACTTCAATTGTTTGTTGTTTTGATGTATTCATTAATTTTCCTCTTCTATAATATTAAAAAAGATAAACCAAAATGGTTTATCTTAAAATAATGATGATTGATAATAAATTATATAAGCCCCAGCCACGATAAGGAAGACAGCACTTATTTTTTGCATATGAGGTAAAATAGAATTAATTTTTCTACTTATAAAATCTTTTGCAAAAATTGAACTCATAATTGTAATTAGCATTAATAAACTAATACCAACAAAATAAGCCACAATATAACTCACACCTAAAGCAGTGTTAGGTTCACTAAAAGCTTGAGTTGCCACAACTAAGAAAAGTGGAAATAAACATCCTAAAGCACCAATAGCATAAGCTATTCCAAAAAAGAATGCTTCTTTAACTTCATTTTCATGCTTTTTTTGATCCATATGAATATTAATACTAAAATCTTTTCCAAAAAGCATTAATATAGCAACAATAATAAGAATTGCTCCTAAAGAAATTGCTACATATTTCATATAACTTTTTATTAATTCTGCTGCTAGAACAATAAAACCACTTGCAATTGCATATATAACTAAAATACCTAATATAGAAAAAAATGCTAATTTTAAACCTCTTAGTAAAAGATGGATTTTACTTTGATTTGATACATTGTTTCTAGAAATAAAAGATACTATATAAGCAGGAAGAAGGGCAACTGCACAAGGGGCAAAAAATGCAAATACCCCTTGAAGAAATGAAAAATATATAAAACTATTCATTGCTCAGTGAATTTTCTATAAGTTCAGTATATTGTTCTAATGTTAAGTGACCTCTATCTTTAAAAGTAACTTCACCTTTTTTGTTAAGCATAATTGTAGTAGCTTGCCCTGTTACACCAAAATCAACCATAATTTTAGGATTACCTGCAACGGAAGGATAAACTAAACCATGTTTTTTTGCTAATTTTGTAAGTACTTCATCTGTATCTGTTGGGTCAATACTAATTGATACAAAATTCACTTTGTCTTTGTACGTTTTATATACACTGTTAATAGATGGCCAATTTTTAGCACACGTTGGACACCATGATGCAGTAAAATAAACAAGTGATGGTTTTTTAGTTTTTATAAATCCGTCTAAACTTACTTTTTCACCAGTAATCGTTGTTGCTTCAAATTGAGGAGCCATAGTAGGTGCTGCAAACAAAGTTCCAATAAACAATGCTAAACTTAAGATAATTTTTTTCATAAATATTCCTTTTGATTTGATAATAAAAGTACTTCAATAATAAATTATTATTTACTTTTTATTTGCAGGATTCTACTTATCTTTTGTGTAGTTAATGTTAAGACTTTAAAAAAAAATAATTTAATATTAATACAAAAGCTAATAATAATTGCGATAAGATAAGATTAACATTTAATTTTAAAAGGATTTGTCTATGGGTGAAGTAAAACTTGAAAAAGATACTCTAATTGTTTCAGAAACTGATGATAAAGGAATTATCATATATGCAAATGAAGATTTCTGCAAAATATCTGGATATACAAAAGATGAATTAATTGGGAAAGATAATAGTATAGTAAGACATCCTGATATGCCAAAATCTTCTTCTATTGAGTTGTGGGAAACAATACAAGCTGGAAAAATCTGGAATGGAATTGTTAAAAATAAAACAAAAGATGGAAATTATTATTGGCAAAATGCAACTGCATATTCTTCAAAAGATGCTAATGGAAATAATCGTTATATATCAATAAGAGTTAAACCAACCCAAGAAGAAATTAAAAATGCAATTGCATTATATGAGATGAAAGAATAAGGACAATCATGTTTTTTAATACAAAAAAAGATAAAAAAGAAATTTTACAAAATTTAGATTTACTAGAAAAATATATCATTCAAGATATTAATAAAATTGAAAATTCTGAACAATGTGGTTCAAGTGATTTTAAGGAAATAGAAAAAAAACTCTCATCTATTAACTCTTTAATACAAGAAAGAGACCAAAAAAATTTAACTGTTTATGGTGAAATAATGTTAGCTTGTGAAAAATTATCCGATGGATTTACAAATGACAAAGTTACATCTCAGTCAGATGATATCAAAATAAATTATATTGCAAAAAGTTTGAATACTATGTTTGATAAATTAAATATTGGAATCAATGATGCCCTTGATGTTTTAGGGCAATATTCAGATCAAAATTATTTAAATAAAATCAATACTGAACTTTTTAGGGGTGGAGCTTTTAAAAAGCTATTTGAAGGAGTCAACTCTTTAAATGACAAGATCGTAGAACAAGTATCTTCTACATATGAACAAGGCCTTATCTTAGAAAAAGAATCGAGTATATTGACAAAAAAAGCATCTAATCTTTCTAATTCTACTCATCAACAAGCTTCAGCGATTGAAGAAACAGCAGCAGCAATTGTTGAAATATCATCTATATTTTCAAGCAACAAAGAACATATAACTTCAGTTATAGAAGTAGGTAATAATGTTAAAAGCTCTTCTTTGAAAGGTCTATCTTTAGCCAAAGATACAGATTCAGCAATGGATGAAATTTATGGATTTACAAATAAAACATTTGAAGCAATAACCCAAATATCACAAATTGCTTTCCAAACAAATATTCTAAGTTTAAATGCTGCAGTTGAAGCAGCAACTGCAGGAGAAGCAGGAAAAGGATTTGCTGTTGTTGCACAAGAAGTTAGAAACTTGGCAAATAGAAGTGCTGATGTTGCAAAAGAGATAGAAGGCCTAATGGAAGTATTAAGAACAAAAGTTGAAAGTGGCAAAAAAATTGCAACAATCATGAGTACAGATTATGAAGAGATGATTGTAAATATTAATAAAACTGTTGAATTGATTGATATTATTTCAAATTCTTCAAAAGAACAAGAATTAGGAGTTGAACAAATTAATAGTGCAATAAATGACATAGATAAATCTACACAAGAAAATGCCTCAATTGCACAAGATGTAAGTTCTATTTCTGTGAATAATTATAATGTTGCGAAAGAAATGGTTGAAGCAAGTAAAAATATACAATTTAAAGGAAAAGAAAAAATTATGATTAACGAAGAGAACTAATTCCCTTCGTTAAATTAGACTTATTTTTTATTTAATATTATTCTATCTATTTAAACATAAAACCTTTTTTCTCTAAAAACTCTTTCATATGTGGTCGAAGTGGTTTAGAAACCATATTTGAAATTTGACTAGTCCAAGTATCAATTCTAGAACCTTTTGAACGATTTGCATAATAATCTTTGCAAGTTTCATTGTATGCTTTTAAAGTTGATTCATTTTCTTGATAATAATCTTCATTTAAAACTATCTTTGCAGGAAGTCTTGGTTTTTGTTCTGGTTCTTCATCTGGGAGACCTAGACACATTCCAAAAACAGGATATACATTATCAGGTATTTTTAAAAGTTCGCATACTTTTTCTGGATTATTTCTTATTCCACCAATAAAAACTCCCCCTAAGCCCATTGACTCTGCTGCTATCATTACACTTTGTGCAAGAAGAGCTACATCAACTGTTGAGATAATAAATTGTTCAGTAAATCCAGATTCAATTTCTTTATTTTCAAAAATACAAGCATCTTCTGCTCTTTTTAAATCAGCACAGAATACTAAAAATAGTGGAGCTTTTTCAACCCAAGGTTGTGGTCCAGCAAGGTCAGCAATCTGTTTTCTATTTACTTTATTTGTAACACGAATTACACTATATGCTTGAATAAAATTTGATGTGGAAGAGCAAGTTGCAGCTTCTATGATACTATATATTGTTTTATCACTTATTTTTTCATCTTTAAATTTTCTTATAGAACGATGGTTTTTAAGAAGTTTAATTATTTCATTCATATGTATATCCTCATTTTTTATTCTTATTTACTTGCAAAATATTGTATCTCAAATAATATTTAATTTTAATCTTTGAATTCTTTTTCAATACTATTTTTAATAAATTTAATAACTTTTTTTGCACTCTTTACAGAGCCATATAATGAACTATCAAATGCAAAATGATAATTTGACACATCTCTCCACTCTTTTTTAGTAAAATGCATACAATAATTAGCTCTTTGTTCATCAGATAGTTTTAAATCCTCTATGGTATAAGGTATTTTCACATTATAATCTTTATTTATTTTTTCTAATCTATACTCTTTATTTGCATGAATAAAAATATTAATACAATTTGCATGATCTTTTAAAATAAAATTTGCACAACGACCAACAATAACACAAGACTCTTTACTACATATATCTCTTATTATTTTACTTTGTACTAAAAAAAGTACATCTTTAGGTGGAATTTCATCATTTACATAAGTATAATTTTGTTCATATAAATCATATAATAAAGAATTACTAAGTTTTTGCTCATTTTCTTTAATATATTTAGAAGTATAACCCGTATTTTCTTTTGTTAAATGAATTAATTCTTTATCATAAAAAGAGATTCCTAACTCTTTTGCTATATATTTACCAATCTCATGTCCTCCACTTCCAAACTCTCTTGAAATAGTAATTACAAAAGTATCTTTATATTTATTAATATTTGAAGCAACAGTTTCCTCTTTGCCAGCTTCATTAATAAGCCACTTTTCTATAATTGCTAATTTAAGACTATAAAATTTTATTAAAGCTCCAATAGATAAAGCAGCAATAACACTTCCTTCTCTAATTCCAACTAATTCATGTAAAAGAACAAAGGAACTAATTACACCTATTATAACCATCAAACTGTCCATAGAGATTTTTAGTTTTCCAAAATCTTTTTTGAAAGTTTTAGAAATAACAATTATTAAACCTTCTAAAGGAAGATAAGTTAATCTAGTTTTTATAAGAAGAAAAATTCCAAAAGCTAAAATCACACAAGCTAATAAACATAAAATTAATTGTTCAAGATAGTTTGTTGGGTGTAAGTTTTCTAATAATACCATAGTAATATCAATACAATAACCAAAAACTATAATAGCAGGAAGTTGAACTAACTGAATAATGTCATATTTTTTACCAAGTATTAATATTTGTATAAATATAAATAAAATATTAAAAACTATTGTAAATTCACCAATTGAAAGAGGAAAACCTAAACTATAAATATAAGGAACACAGGAAATAGGAGAGACACCAATATCTGCTTTTACAGAAAAGGTAACTCCAAAAGCCATAATAAAAAGTCCAAGTATAAAAACAAAGATTCTTTTTATAAGATTTACATTAAAAATATTCTCTTTTTGCATAATTTTCTTTCATTTTTCAAGTTTAAGTGTACAGGTTGGTACAGTTAAAGAAATATTATCCATTTAAATGTTAACATCCCTTTAACTAATTTATAGGAAAACTATTTATATGAGAAAAAAAACAGAAAAAAAAAGAAAAGAGATTATCAAAGCTGCAACTGAGATCTTTAAGGAATATGGATTTGAAAGAGCTTCCATGTCAAAAATATGCTCTAGATTTGGTGGCTCTAAAACAACTTTATATAACTATTTTTCTTCAAAAGAGGAGTTATTTGTAGAAATTATTGCAATTGCAAATGAAGATGAAACAAATTTTGTCCATAAGCCAATTAATAATAATAAAAAGATAGAAAATTTACACTCAGAACTATTAGAGTTTGGAAAAAGATTCTTAAAATTTGTATATTCACCAAAATTAAAAAAAATAAGAAGACTTACAATTAATCAATCAGAAATTACAGATTTGGGAAAAATTACATACAAAAATAGAATATTAAAAAGTCATGAAATTCTATCAAACTATTTAAATAAGGCAATTGAAGTAAAAAAAATTAAAAAAACTGACACAAATATTGCAGCAAAACACCTTTATGGACTATTAGAATCTGAAGTAATGTATCAATTTCTTTATCAAATTGAAATAGAATTTACAAATGAGCAAATGGAAGAGATGGCTCTAAGAGCGGTTGATGTTTTTATTTCTGCTTATGGAACTTAAATATAAATATTATTCCCCATTTAAAACAGAGATAACTGTTACTCTACTTGTATTTAGTTCTTTTGTAATCTTTGATATATTTATATCTCCATTTTCATTATAATACTCTTCATTATCCAACATTCTTAATATTGTATCTTTCTTATCAAGTATCTCTTGAGAGCTTTGTCTAGTTTGAAAAGTAAACTGCTCTTCACTCATAGTTTTAAGAGCTTCTAAATCTCTTTTTATAGTAGGAACTGTAACTTTCAACTCTTTTGCTAATTCTTTGGGTTCATTTATACCTCGTAAAATCAAATCTCTTAAGGCAATTCTTCTTGTCTTAATTTTACGTCTTCTATGATAAGAGATTTTCATTATTGAAACTTTAAAAGAGATTTCCAACTTCCGGCATTATGAACATTTTTAAAACCTTTTGCAATTAGAGCACGCTTTGCAAGGGAACTTCTACTTCCACTAGCACAGCAAAGAATTATAGGCTTAGTATTATCTAATTCACTCATTCTATTTTTAAGTAATTCTAAGGGGATATTGATACTTCCCTCTTTGTTAGAGGAAACAAATTCGTCTACACTTCTAACATCAATAATTTGTCCACCTTCTTCAAGTAGACTAGGTACAAGCTTTAGTACTTTATATTGAGTATATTTTTTGTAAGCCAAAAAAGCTACAAATGCGATAAAAAAATAGATTATATTGTCGTTCATTAAGTTACTTCTTATTATTTAATATGATTTTATATGAATTTGAATATCTTTAATATATAAATTTTGTCGTAAGTTTGGTGTAGATTTCGTCAAAGTTTGACAAGTTGTACTACAAGTACATCAAGTTAAACTTTGGCAGAAGATGCGCCGAAATTACAGCAAAAATATTATTCCCACTCTATTGTTGCTGGTGGTTTACTTGAAATATCATAAACTACTCTATTGATTCCATCAACTTCATTTATGATTCTTCTTGATATTGTTTCTAATACATCATGAGGAATATGTGCAAAGGTTGCTGTCATTCCATCTGTTGCTTCTACTATTCTAACACATACTGTGTTATCATAAGTTCTATTATCACCCATAACACCTACTGATTTTACATTTAGTAAAACTGTAAATGCTTGCCATGTTTTTTCATAAAGACCTGTCGCATGAAGAACATCTAACATAATAGTATCTGCACGTCTAAGTAATTCTAAGTCTGGAGAATTAACATCTCCCATCACTCTAATAGCTAGTCCTGGCCCAGGGAAAGGATGTCGTCCTATCATATCTTTTGGAAGTCCTAATTCAAGACCTAAAAGTCTAACTTCATCTTTAAATATTTCTCTTAATGGTTCAATTAACTCAAATGTCATCCAGTCTGGAAGACCACCAACATTATGGTGTGATTTAATAGTTTTTGAAGGTCCTTTAACAGAAACTGATTCAATAACATCTGTATAAAGTGTTCCTTGTGCTAAGAACTCAATACCTTCATGTTTTTTTGCTTCAATATCAAATACTTCAATAAAAGTTTCACCAATAATTTTTCTTTTTCTTTCAGGATCAGTAACTCCTGCAAGTTTTGATAAAAATTGCTCTGATGCATCAACAGTGATTAAAGGAACACCACGTGCAGCAAACATTGCTTCAACTTGTTCTCTTTCATTTGCTCTTAAAAGTCCATTATCAACAAATACAGGAATAACTTGATCTCCAATAGCCTCAGCTAAAAGAGTTGCTACAACAGAAGAATCAACTCCTCCTGAAACCCCACAAAGTACTTTTTTATCTCCAACTTGTTCTTGAATCTTTGCAATTTGCTCTTTAGCAAATCCACCCATATTCCAAGTTGATTCACAATCACAAATATATTTTGCAAAGTTTTTTAAAATTTTTGAACCTTGTTCTGAATGATAAACTTCTGGATGAAATTGGAAAGCATAAATTCTTTCACCTTCATTAGCAATTGCAGCATAAGGAGAGTTTTCACTTGTTCCAATTATTTCAAAACCATCTGCTAATTTATCAACTTTATCACCATGAGACATCCAAACAATTTGTTCATCATTTGTATTTTTGAAAATATCACACTCTTTTTCAAATTTTAACTTAGCTTTCCCATATTCATGATGATCAGCAGGAATTACTGAACCACCAAAAAATTGTGAAATAAGTTGCATTCCATAACAAATTCCTAATATAGGAAGTCCTAGATTAAAAATCTCTTCATCAGGATGATATGCATCTTGTGCATATACAGAGGCAGGTCCACCACTTAAAATAATACCTTTTGGTGTTCTAGCTAAAATATCTTCGATTCTTTCATTGTATGGTACAATTTCAGAATAAACACCCGCTTCTCTTAGTTTTCTTGCGATGATTTGAGTATATTGACTACCAAAATCTAATACAACTATTGGTACATGTTTCATTAAACAGATTCCTTTTTTTTCTTATTAATCCGTGATTTTATCTAAAATGTAATTTAAAACTGATAAAGTGATTTTAAAGCACAAAAAAAAAGCTTCTTACTAATTAGTAAGAAGCTTTTTTTAATTTATATTAAGAATAAAATTCTTAAGCACCAATTCCAAATATTTGAAATTGAATATACCAAATTGCACAAGAAATAATATATCCAATCAATACTGTCCATGAATATTTCATATGAGAACCAAATGTATAAATTCCATGTAATTTACCCATAACTCCAACACCAGCAGCAGATCCAAATGAAATTAATGATCCACCAACTCCTGCTGTTAATGTAACAAGCATCCATTGTGAATGATCCATTGCAGGACTTGCTTTTAATACAGCTGACATAACAGGTACATTATCAACAATAGCAGATAAGAAACCAACTCCAATATTTGACCAAGTTGGTCCTAATACTGATGGATCATAAACAATTGAAGCTAAGGCCAACCATCCAATAAAGTATAATGCTCCAACAGCTGCTAAAATACCAAAGAAGAACATTAATGTATTATTTTCAATTTTTGACATTGAATCAAAAATATTAAAATGGTCTTTACCATGTCTTCTTTTAAGTCCATAAGAATAAACTTTAAGTAAAGAAAGACCAAACATCATTCCCCACATTGCAGGTAAATGTAAAACTTGATGAGACATTACAGCACAAAAGATTGTAAATACTCCAAGTCCCATAACTACTTTAGCACCAGCTGCCATAACAGGAACCTCTTCTTTTGAAACATCAAAATCAGGTGCAACATTTGGAACTGCTTTTGATAATAAAAATGCAGTTGCAACATATCCTAGGACTGAAGCAGGGAATAAGAAAATGAAATCTGTAAAAGTTCCTTTTCCTGCTGTCCAAGCCATAAGTGTAGTAATATCACCAAACGGTGACCAAGCACCACCTGCATTTGCAGCAACAACAATGTTAATAGCACCAGGAACTAAGAAGTCTTTTCTTTTCTTTTCAATTGTAATTAATACAGTTGACAATATAAGAGCTGTTGTTAAGTTATCAGCAATTGGAGATAAAAAGAATGCTATAAATCCAGTTACCCAAAATAGTTTTCTATATGTATACCCTTTTGAAATAAGATTATATTTTAATTTATCAAAAACATTCATATGAATTAATGATTCAATATATGTCATAGCGACAAATAGGAAGAAGAAAATTTCTGCAATTTCTAAAATCAAATGTTGAGCTTGAGTATGAACTAATCCCATATCTAAATTATTCAATGCATAATATAATGCAACTAGAATAAACATAAATGTACCAATAAATAAAGCAGGTTTTGCTTTATCAATTTCATATTTCTCTTCAGCAGCTACAAAATAGTATCCAACTACAAAAATAAATAAACACGCAAATCCAACCCAAGTCATAGTTATGTCTGGTGCAACTTCTCCTGATGTGGCTGCGCCACTACTAGCAAATAACGCTATAGATGATAACAATAATGTCATCAAAATCTTTAACATTCTTTCTCCTTAATATAATGTGCTCCAAGTGATTCTTTTCGATCAATTGCAGCTCGTAAAATAGATTTTGCCGTAAGCAAGCTTAAAAATAATTATAATTGTAAAGTATTTGTCAAGTAATTAGAGGTATTACTTGACATTTAGTATTAATTCTTTATAAAGTGTGCTCCAAGAGAGTTTTTTCTTTTAATAGCACTTTCAACAATAGCTTTTGCAGTAAGTAACCTTAAAAATAATAATCTTCCAATATCTTCTTTTAGAAATAATTCTATTTGTTTCAAAGAATCAAGTAGTTTTGACTCTTTTCTTACGATTGAAGCATTATCCCACATTATTTTTCTTAATAAATTTTTTATATCTTTATCAATTTCTTTATTTCTCGTAAAAATTCTTATTTCTTTTGAATAATCTTTTTCATTAATCTTGAAATCTTCTTTTAAAGAAGTTTCAACTGCAATTTTTGAAAATACAGCACCTTCAAGTAAAGAATTAGAAGCTAATCTATTTGCACCATGAACTCCTGTACAAGCAGCTTCACCTATAGCATAAAGATTTGTTATTGTTTTAACTTTAGCATTAATATCTGTTGCAATTCCACCCATTGCATAATGGAATGCAGGGGAAATTGGAACTTTTTCAAAAGGTAAGTCATAACCAAGATTATTAAAATTTGCATAGATATTTGGAAATCTTTTTCTAAAATAGTTCTTCTCAAATTTATCAAAAGATAAATATACACCTAAGCCAGTTTTTTGATTATAATCAAAGATAGATCGAGATACAACATCTCTTGGAGCTAATTCTCCATCTTCATGATAATCAAATAAAAATCTATAATTATTGTCATCAACTACATAGGCACCCTCTCCTCTTAAAGCTTCACTTAATAAGGATTTTCTAGCAAATGATGTACCTTTGAAAACTGTAGGATGAAATTGCATCATCTCCATATCTTTTAGTTCAAGACCTTTTTCACTAATAATTCCTTGAACTTCTCCTGCAACAGTTGTAGAGTTTGTATGATATTTATATAAAGAGCCAATTCCTCCACTAGCAATAATAGTATTATGTGCATATGCAACCTTTTGTTCCGTCTCAGAAACAAAATACTGCACTCCATAACAAATATTATTTTCTATTAAAATATCATTTACAACTGCATTTGTTTCTAAATCATGATTACACTCTTTTAATAAAAAAAGATGCATCATTCTTCCTGTTGCATCGCCATCTGCATGTAAAATTCTACTTCTACTATGTGCGGCTTCTTTTGTAAAAGCTAATTCGCCTTTTTCATTTAAGTCAAATTCTAAACCATGTCCTATCAAATCTTTGATACATGCATTTGAATTTTCACTTAAAACCTGAACAGCCTCTTTATTATTGTAATTTACACCTGCTGTTAAAGTATCCTCAATATGAGATGGGATATCTTCTTTATCAACAGCGCTTGCAATTCCACCTTGAGCATAAAATGTATTACATTCCCAAGGAGATTTTTTACATAATACTAAAACTTTTTTTGATTTTGGAATCAATCTTGCAGCATTAAGTCCAGCAATTCCTGAACCTATAATAATATAGTCATATACCATTATTTTGTAATTTCCTTTTTATCATCAAGGTAAGTTGGAGGTCCTTTATAACCACAAGCACTGAAAGATAATAAAACTCCTGCTATAATAAACGCATGAAAAAAATGAATGAAATACTTTGTCATCTTAAAAATAATCCTGAATTCAGAAAGATTAACACACAAGAGACAATTCAAAGATTTATAGAATTACTACCTTTGAAGCTCAAAAAAGGCATAAAATTCGCTTATGTAAAAAAACAAATATTATACTTTGTATTAACACATCCTGTTTATAAAATGGAGTTTGAGTATAACAAGAGTTTAATAAATTCACTATTAAAAAAAGCTGCAATTGCTAATGTAGAAGAGCTTAAATTTTTTGTAAGTAATAAAATTGAAAAGAAAGAACAAAAAAAAGAGCAAGTTTTTGAATATTATAAAGAGAGATCGTATGGTATTTTTTCAAATTCAATTAAAAATGAAAAATTACATAATAAAGTTGAGGAAATTAGAAATATTATAAAAGGGTCTTAAAAAGTTTTATTCTATTTTTATAATCTTCACAATAGAATCCAACTAGATTCCAAAATTTTCTAGAGTGATTTTTATGTTTTATATGTGCTAATTCGTGAATTACTACATATTCAATTATTTCTATAGGAAACTTACACAAATAAGTATTAAAATTTAATCCATTATTATAATTACAGGAACCCCAAGTATTTTTATTTTTTCTATACTTAATTGATGTTGGAAATAAATTCATTTTTTCAGAATATTTTTGTACAAGTTTAGGAATTATTTCTTTTGCATTTTTTCTATAAAATTCATCTAATTCTTTTTGATTCATATCTAAATTATATTCTTGCCCTAAAAAACTATATTTATTAGAATTTAAAGCTTTTTTTTCATAATGCTTTAAACACTCTTCAATCCATTGAATCTTGTGCTCAACAAGTTTTTGCGCATCTTTTTTTGTAAAAAAAATATTTGTAGATATTTCTAAAAGGGAATCACTTTTTACTCTAAGATAGGTATGTCTATTTCTTATTTTTTTAAGTACCCTAATTTCAATAGGTCTATTTGATATTACTCTTATAAAATTCATTATTGCCTTAAGTAATTTTTAGCTAAAATCATAGCTAAATTTATTAAAGGGATGATAAAAAATGAAAATTGCAAGTAGAATGGAAAATCTATCTCCATCAGTAACAATGGCAATTACTGCCTTAGCAAGGGAGCTAAAGGCGCAAGGTAAAGACATTTTAAGTTTTAGTGCAGGTGAACCAGATTTTGATACACCTAATGTTATCAAAGAAGCAGCTATTGAAGCTATTAAAGAGGGTCATACAAAGTACACAGCTGTTGAAGGTACCATAGAAACAAAAAAAGCAATTATTAATAAATTAAAGAGAGATCATAATTTAGAATACCAATTAGATGAAATAATAGTATCTAATGGAGCAAAACATTCACTTTTTAATCTTTTTCAATGTTTAATTGAAGAAGGAGATGAAGTAATAATTCCTGCACCATATTGGGTAACATATCCAGAACAAGTAAAATTCTCAGATGGAGTTCCAGTATTTATTGATACAAATGATTCAACAAACTTTAAAATTACAGCAGAACAATTAAAAGCTGCTATAACTTCAAAAACAAAAATATTATTATTAAATACTCCATCAAATCCAACAGGTGGAGTTTATACAAAAGAAGAACTTTTATCACTGGCTGAAGTTTTAAAAGGTACTGATATTTTAGTACTTTCAGATGAAATGTACGAAAAAATCATGTATGATGGGAAAGAGTTTACAGCAGTTGCATCAGTAAGTGAAGATATGTTCAAAAGAACTGTAACTATTAATGGTATTTCAAAAGCTGTTGCAATGACAGGTTGGAGATATGGATATCTTGCAACTCCCCATAAAGATTTAGTAAAAACAATGACTAAATTACAAGGTCAAGTTACATCAAATGTTAACTCAGTAACACTTCATGCTGCAATTACAGCTTTAGATGGAAGTGCAGATGCTGATATTGAAATGATGAGAAAAGAGTTTGAAAAAAGAAGAGATGTTGCAATTGAACAATTCAATGCAATTAAAGGTCTTTCATGTGTTAAACCAGATGGTGCTTTTTATCTTTTTGTAAATATAAAAGAATTTACTCCAGACTCTATGAAGTTTGCTGCTGATTTACTTGAAAAAGAAGGTGTGGCCGTTGTTCCAGGACTTGCTTTTGGAACAGAAGGTTATTTTAGGTTCTCTTTTGCTACAGATTTAGCAACTATTGAAGAGGGAATTAGAAGAATTAAAAACTTCGTGGAAAATAACTAATTAAAATGACAGCACAAAAAAAAGCTACCGTTGTTTCAAGTAGTGTAGCAGCTTTACTTACCTTAATGAAATTAGTTGTAGGAATAGCTAGTGGGTCAGTTGCAGTTTTAGCATCTGCAATTGACTCTGTTTTAGATATGTTTGTATCTGTTTTTAACTATTTTGCAATAAATAACTCAGAAAAACCAGCTGATAGAACTTTTAATTATGGAAGAGGTAAAATTGAAGCCTTAGCTTCTGTAATTGAGGGAACTATTATTACAGTTTCTGGACTATTTTTACTTTATCAAGCAGTTGAAAAAGCTATAAAAGGTGATGTTTCTCAATATCTTGGTATTTCTTTAACTGTAATGGTTATTTCACTAATTATTACTATTTCTTTAGTTTTATATCTAAATAAAGTTGCACGTGATACAGAAAGTATGGTAATAAAAGCAGATGCTCTTCATTATAAAACGGATGTATATTCAAATATTGCTGTTTTAGTATCATTAGTACTTGTGAACTTTACAGGAATAGAGTTAATTGATGTAATAGTAGGTGGAGGAATTTCCATTTTTATTATCTACTCAGCATATGAACTTATTTATGAAGGCGTTTTAGTTCTTCTAGATAGAGCTGTTGATGAAGAGATAACTAATAATATTGTTAAAATTATTAAATCAGAAGAGAGAGTAAATACTCATCATTTATTAAAAACAAGAGAAGCTGGTAATCAAACTTTCGTTGAAGTTCATCTGGTGTTTGATTGTATAATAACCTTAATGGATGCCCATAGAGTAACTGATAGAATTGAAGAAAAAATAAAAATGTTAAATGAAAGAAGAGATTGGGTTATAAATATTCATATGGATCCATATGATGATCTTGAAATAAATGACCTGTGTGATATAAAATAATTAATTAGACTTTTCTTTAAAAGCTTAGATTTACTATAATTAAATACAATATTTTTAAATTAAGATAAGGGATAATATGAATTATCTAAAAATTCTTGGAGCAAGTGGTAGTAAAACAAAAGAAACTGGAACAACCTCGTTTCAAGTTTTTGAAGATATTATTATTGATGCAGGAAATGTGATTAATGTTTTAGGAGATGACACACTTAAAATAAATCATGTATTTTTAACACATTCCCATTCAGATCATATAATTGACTTACCTTTTATAATTGAGGGTTTTTTTGAACAAAGAAAAAAACCCTTAATAATTTATGGTTCAAAAGAGACTATTCAATCACTAAAAAAACATACTTTTAATGATGAAATTTGGCCTGACTTTTCAAAAATTAATCTTTTAAATTCTGAGCAAAAATCATTAATTTTTAAAATTATTGAAGAAAATGAAACTACTAAATTAGGTAACTATTCTATCACTTCAATTAAAGCAAACCATATCCCTGGAGCTTTTGGATTTAAGATTTTAAAAGATAATCATAATGGATATGTAATTAGTGGAGATACATATATTCAAGATAATATTTGGAATATTATCAATAATGATAAAAGAATAGCATTTTTGATTATTGAGTGTTCTTTTCCAAGTAAAATGGAAACACTTGCATTTGACAGTAAACATTATACTCCTAAAATCTTAGCAGAAGAGTTGAAAAAACTTAAAAGAGATGACCTTCAAATATTTATTTATCATCTAAAACCACTCTATTATAATGAAATGATTAATGAAATAAATGATTACAATATTTTGCGTAATGGTGGGAAAATCCTTGAAGAAGGAGATATAATTCATGTTGATACAGGAAGTATAAAATCTGATAAAATTTACCATGAAAAATTCAAACGAATTATGGAAGTTAATTTAGAATTATCAAATGAATTTGATAAAAATAAATTATTTGAAATGATTTTAACATTAACTAGAGAATTAACACATTGTGAAGCAGGAACACTTTATATTATGGGAAAAGATAAAAAAAGCCTTGAATTTAAAGTTGTACAAAATGATCCTATGAATATTAATATGGGTGGAACAAAAGATAACCTCTCTTGGAATGCTTTACCCTTATACTTAAAAAATGGTGAAGAAAATAAAAACATGGCAGCAGTAGTTTCAGCACTAGAAAAAAAGATTATTAATATACCTAATGCATATACTTGTAAAAGATATGATTTTGAAGGAACAAAAAGATTTGATAAATCAACTGGTTATAAATCTCAATCAATACTTGTAATTCCTCTTATAAATCATGAAGATGATGTAATTGGTGTATTACAACTTATCAATAAAGTAAAAATTTCAGATAAAATAATTGCCTTTAATGAAGCAGATGAAACTATACTTAAAGCATTAGCTGCACAAGCAGCAATGGCTCTTACTAATACACAATTAATATCAAGTTTAGATGATTTTTTAAATTCTTTTGTTACAACTATTGCACAAGCAATTGATAAAAAATCTAAGCATACAATGAATCATATAAGTAATGTTTCTAAAGTTGCAAGATATCTTTCTCAGGATATTCATGAAGATAATACAGTATATAAAGATGTAAGTTATTCAAAAAATGATTTTAAGCAAATTAGATTAGCTGCAGCGATGCATGATATAGGTAAAATTTCTACTCCTGAATCAATAATGGATAAGGCTACAAAATTAGAAAAGATTATTGATAGAATAGAACTTATAAAAACACGTTTTGAAATCATCAAAAAAGATTTAGAAATTCTTCTCTTAAAAAAAGAAATTACAAAAGAGTTTTATATTGAATCCATAGAACAAATAAAAAATGATATTAAGTTTCTAGAAAAAATAAATATTGGTTCAGAGTTTACAGATGAAAAGAAAATTGAAAGAATAAAACAAATTTCAGAATATACTTATAACTTTGAAGATAAAAAAATGCCCTTACTTGAAGAAGATGAAATAAAAAATCTTTCTATTATAAAAGGAACATTAACAAAAGAAGAAAAAGATATTATGAATAGTCATGCCCAACTTTCATACGATATGCTAAAAGCACTTCCCTTCCCTAAAAAATATAAAGATGTTTTAAATATTGCAGCAAACCATCATGAAAAACTAAATGGAAAAGGTTATCCAAGAGGATTAAATAAAGATGATTTAAGCTTAGAAGATAGAATAATGATTTTATCAGATATCTTTGAAGCATTAACTGCAAAAGACAGGCCATATAAAGATGCAAAAAAATTATCTGAAGTATTTGATATATTATCAAAAATGGCAAAAAACAATGAGATTGATTCAAAACTATTAAAATTTTTCCATGAAAGTAAAGCTTTAAAAAATTATGCAAATGAAGAATTACACCCTGATCAAATTGATAAGAGTAAAATAGATATATAATGAATAATAAAAGAGCTATAAAAAAATTCTTCATTTATTTTACTGTAGCATTTTTACTTGCTTGTTCATTATCTATTTTATATATTTTTTTTCCAAAATCACTTAC
Organism: Halarcobacter sp.; assembly: GCA_041583235.1. Lineage (GTDB taxonomy): Bacteria > Campylobacterota > Campylobacteria > Campylobacterales > Arcobacteraceae > Halarcobacter. Next base: position 7,994 of record JBFHGG010000005.1, on the reverse strand, counting down.
TTCTATAGATAATCGTTTTAGAGATTATTTATTTACTTTTAGAGGTGAAATTCCTAATACTAATACAGTTGTTATTATTGATATAGATGAAAAGTCATTAAAAAAGTTAGGACAATGGCCTTGGTCTAGAAATAAAATAGCAAAAATTCTAACAAATCTATCAAATGCAAATGTTGGACTTATTGCAATGGATATTGTTTTTGCTGAAGAAGATAATAGTTCACCTCATAAAATATTTTCAAAATATAATATAAAAAAAGAGGATTTAAAAGATGGAATAATTCCGAATTATGATATGGAGTTTGCAAAAGTAATCGCTAGTACTCCTACCATTTTAGGATATCAATTTGAATTTAAAAAAAAGAATGAAAATATTAGCCAAAATGCTCCTGAAATTCCAGCAATTTTTATTGAAAGAAATAAAAATATAGGTTCTCAACATTTACTTAAAACAACCGGAACTATACTAAATACAAAGCTTTTACAAGAAAGTGCTTACTCAAGTGGTTTCTTTAATAATATCCCTGATGCTTCAGGAATCGTAAGAAGTGTTCCTTTAATTCTTTCATTTAATGATATGATTTACCCTTCTCTTGCCTTAGAAGCTTTAAGAATCTTATCAAATAGTAACAAAGTTTTTGTAAACTATAATGAAAATGGTGTGGAAAATATCTCAATGAATGATATTATAATACCAACAGATAGACATGGAAGATTATTAGTAAACTTTAGAGGAGCAGAAAGAAATTTCAAGTATTTATCTGCATTTGATATTTATAATAATAACTTTGATAAAAAAGATATAGAGGGTAAAATTGCACTTATAGGAACTTCTGCTGCAGGATTGTTAGATTTAAGAGCAACTCCTTTTGATTCAGTTTATCCTGGAGTTGAAGTGCATGCAAATGTTATTGATAATATTATTCAAGGTGATTTTTTATCAAAAGATTCCTTTCTTGAACTAAGAGATATATCTGTAATATTTATTTTATCTATTTTTGTTATTTTATTTATTTGCTATACACCTTTTTGGGCAAGTCCAATAATTACTCTTATATTTTTCTTTATTTCTTTAGTTTTTATTTATAAAGCTATGTTCACTTACGGCATTATAACAAATATATTCTTCCCTATTTTAACAATTATTCTGGCAACAATTTTGGCAATACTACTTGATTATTTTTATGAAATAAAACAAAAAGAAGCAATTAAAGAAAAATTTGCTTCAAAAGTATCAAAAAAGGTTATGAATAATTTATTAAAAAACATTGATAGTACTAAATTTCAAGCTATGGAAAAAGAAGTAACAGTATTTTTTAGTGATATTAGAAGTTTTACTAAGATTTCAGAAGAGATGCAAGATGCTAAAAGTTTAATTAATTATTTAAATCAATATATGGAGCCTATGAGTAATATAATTAATAAATATGAAGGAACTATAGATAAATATATAGGTGATGCTATTATGGCATATTGGAATGCACCTATTGATGTTGAAAATCATGCAGATAAAGCGGTAAAAGCATCTTTAGAGCAATTATTGCAATTAAAAAAATTAAATAAAAAACTAGAAGAAGAGAATAAACCATCAATTGACATAGGCATTGGATTAAATACAGGAGTAGCAATTGTTGGAGAAATGGGAAGTATAGGAAGAAGTGACTATACAGTAATTGGAGACTCAATTAATTTAGGTGCAAGATTAGAATCTTTATGTAAATATTATGGATCAAAATTAAATATTTCAAACTATACAAAAGAAGCTTTAAATGATGATTATATTTTTAGGTTTTTAGATTTAGTAAAAGTTAAAGGAAAAGAAAAACCAGTTGAGATTTGGCAGGTTTTAGGGATGGGGAAGGCAAGAAAAGCACTAAAAAAAGAGTTGGAACTTCATCATAAAGCAATCGATCTTTATAAAAATAAAAGTTTTGATAAAGCTTTAACAATCTTTCAAGAATTAGAATCAAATGAAAAAAAGACAAATAATAATATTTATAAAATATATATTCAAAGATGTGAAGAGTATATTATGCACCCTCCTAAAAACTTTAATGGTATTTTTGAACATCATACAAAAGGTTAAAATATTTAAAAATAAATTTCATCAGCTACTAATAATAATTTTGATACACTAAGCCTAAATTATAGGATAAATTAAAACATATATGGCACTAATAGACTTACAAAACATTTCAAAACAATACGATACAAAAGTTATTTTAAAAGAAGCAAATTTTACTTTAAATCAAGGACAAAAAATTGCTGTTATTGGCCAAAATGGACAAGGAAAATCTACACTATTTAAGATTATTAGAGGGGAAACGGAAGCTGACTCAGGTGTAATTTCAATTGATAAATCAATAAAAATAGAGATGCTTGATCAACAACCTAAATTTTCCGCTAATTTATCTGTTCGTGATGCTATAGAAAATCAATTAACACAAATAAAAGCTGCAAAAACTGAATATGAAGAGATTACTTTAAAAGTAGCTAGTGATTATTTAAATGATGAACTTCTAAAAAGACAAAGTGAACTAGCTACATTTATAGATTTCCATGATGCTTGGGACTTAGATAATATGATAGAAAGAGTTCTAAAAGAGTTTAAACTTAAAGAGTATGAGAATAAAGATGTAAATCTTTTAAGTGGAGGAGAACAAAGAAGAGTAAGTCTTGCAGGTTTACTTTTGAAAAAACCTGATGTATTACTTTTAGATGAGCCTACAAACCACCTTGATGTTTATATGGTTGAGTTTTTAGAAACCTTATTAAAAAAGAATAACTTTACACTTTTATTTATCTCTCACGACAGATACTTTATTGATAATCTAGCAACTTCAGTTGTAGAAATAGAAGATGGAAACCTTAGAAAGTTTAGTGGAGGTTATTCTTCATATTTAGAACAAAAACAACAGATTTTAGAAAATATGCAAAAAGATCATCACAATTTAATAAGACTTTTTAAAAGAGAAGCACATTGGATGCAAAGAGGTGTAACAGCTAGAAGAAAAAGAAATGAAAGAAGAAAATCTGAATATTTAGATATTAAAAAAAGAGTTAAGTCAAACCCTGGACAAATAAAAAAAATGACTGTTGAACTTCAAAGAGAACAAAAATCATTTAATAGTGATGAAAATGCAAAAATTCAAAATAAGAAAAAAATGTTATTTGAACTTGATGATATAACTATTACCCTAGGAGACAAACTTCTAATAAAAGATTTTTCAACAAGAATACTTCAAAAAGATACAATTGCAATAGTTGGGCCAAATGGCACAGGGAAATCAACTATGCTTAAAATCTTTATGGAAAAACTAAAAATAGACTCAGGAAGATTTAAAAAAGGTGAATTCAAAGTTGGATATTTTGACCAACAAAGAGAGATGTTAAGTGATGACTCAACTATTATGGATGTTTTTTGTCCTTTAGGTGGAGATAGTGTAGAATTGCAAGACGGAAGAACACAGCACGTATATGGTTATCTTAAAAACTTTTTATTTCCAAGAGAATATTTAGATAAAAAAATTGGTGTTTTAAGTGGTGGAGAAAAAAATCGTGTAGCACTTGCACTTTTATTTACGCAAAAAATAGATTGTTTAGTTTTAGATGAACCTACAAATGACTTAGATATTCCTACAATAAATATTTTAGAAGAGTATCTACAAAACTTTCAAGGTGCTTTGATTTTTGTTTCTCATGATAGATATTTTGTAGATAAGATTGCAAAAAAACTTTTTGTTTTTAAAGGTATTAATGGCCGAGTAATGGAGAGTTTTCAAGCATATACTGAATATTTAGAAATAGATAAAGAATTAAGAGAATTATCTGAATTAGATAAAGAAATAAATTCTCAAACAAAAGTTATACAAAAGCATGAAACAAATATAAAAAAACAAACAAAACTTTCATATAAAGACCAAAGAGCGTATGATAATTTGCCAAAAGAGATAGAAGAGTTAGAAGAAAAAATTGAAGAGATAAATCAATGCTTGGCAACTCCCTCTTGCTATGAAGCAAAAGGGATAGTTGCTGTTTCAAAAGAGCTTGAAGAAACAGAAACAATATACGAAGCTAAGGTTGAGCAATTTTTAGAACTAGAAGAATTACTAGAAAGCTTTAACAATAATTAGATATAATAAAAATAACTTTTTAAAGGATATATTAAAGATGAGTTTAAAAACAAAATTAAAAGATGATTTAAAAATAGCTATGAGAGCAAAAGAGATTGTAAGAAGAGATTGTATTCGAGCAATTAATACTATGATAAAACAAATTGAAGTTGATGAAAGAATTGAATTAGATGATGAAGCTATTATAAAATTAATTCAAAGAGGTATTAAGCAAAGAGAAGAAGCAATTTCTCAATATAAAGATGCTTCAAGAGATGATTTAGTTCAAAAAGAACAAGAACAAGTTGATGTATTTAAAGAATATCTTCCACAACAAGTAAGTGATGAAGAACTTGAACTTGGAATGAAAGAGATTATAAGCCAAGTTTCTGCAACATCAATGAAAGATATGGGAAAAGTAATGGGACAAGCAACAAAGAAGTTTGCAGGTGTTGCTGATGGAAAAAGAATAAATGAAATGACAAAAAAATTATTAGGATAAAATTTTAAAATAGGTTTTTTATGGAATCACAAATAAATAAAATTGTAAAAGAAACAATTATAGGTTTAAGACAAAAAAACATTTCTGCAACTCCTAATGAGTACCATAAAGAGTTTTGTAAAATATCAAAAGTATATGACTTCACTGTAAAAGAGTGTGAGCAGTTTAAAGAGTTGATAAATAAACTTACTAAAAATGAGCAAATTGAAATATCATCAAAAAATATATGTACTTTTGAAGATATGATTCCAATTCTATTAAACAGAGTTTCAAAAGATAATGTAAATACACTTGCAGAGCTTTTTCAAAAAGCAATTACCCCTTCAATTAGTATAGATATGGATGAAGATTTACAAAGATTTTCTATAAAAATTGGTAATTCTCCAGCACTACTTTTTGAAGAAGATATTCAAAAAGAGATGCAAAAATTTATTATAAAAAGATTTGAAGCAGATAAGCAAGTAGTAAAACAAAAAACTTCTGATATCGCAAAACTTCTAACTTTGATGGGACAATATTTTAATGATGCAATAAAAAGTAGTGGATTAGGATCACAAGAAGTATCGAATATCAAATCTCAGATTCAGTCAATTAATATAAAAGATGAAGGATTAAAAGACTTATCTAGTTTGCAAAATCAACTTATTGATGCGGCACAGTCTATAGAACTAGAAATGACAACAGTTGGTGAAAAACTAACTTCGGGAAAATCAAAAGTAGAGACACTTGAAAATAAAATTAAAAAACTTGAAGAAGAATTAGATAAAACAAAAAAAGAGAGCATAATAGATCATTTAACTGGCCTTCTAACAAGACGTGCCTATGAAGAGTCAATAAAAAAAATCGAAAATGAATTTATGCGAAATAATACTCATTATGCTATTGTATTTTTTGATTTGGATCACTTTAAAAAGATAAATGATAACTATGGCCATGACGCAGGGGATATTATTCTTTCAACTTTTGCAAAAGTTTTAAATAAAAACACAAGAGATTTAGACATTGTTGGAAGATATGGAGGTGAAGAGTTTGTTGCAATTATTCACTTTAATCTAAAAAGAGAATTACTTAAATATTTAAAAAGAATCAAATCAATTATTGGTGAAAATAGCTTTGTATATAAAAACCAAAAAATACATGTTACATTTTCAGCAGGTGTAGCTATTAGAAATGATCACAACAGTTATGATAGTACTATTCAAAAAGCTGATATTCTTTTATATGAAGCAAAAGAAACAGGTAGAGATAAAATTATAATGGAAGATGGTACTACAATCTAAAGGATAAAAAATGCGTTTATTACTTATTAATTTCATATTAGGGTTTTTCTTTTTTTTATCAGCCTCTAACCTATCAGGTTTTGTAAAAAATCTGAAAGGTGAAAGTATGATTTTACGTAATAATAAAACAATTATAGTACAAATTGGAGATAAAATATTTGAAGGAGATACCATAAAAACAAAAAGTAAAAGTTCTATTGGTTTAATCTTTAAAGATAATACACTTATTTCTTTAGGCTCTAATACAGAATTTACTATTAAAAAATATGAATTTAATCCAGTAGAAAAAAGAGAAACTTTTATTTCAAGAATGAAAAAAGGAACTATGACTTGCTTAACAGGATTAATGTCTAAACTAAACCCAGATGCAATGAAAATAGAAGTAAAGTCAGCTTCAATTGGCATTAGAGGAACGCACTTTGTAATTAGTGTCGATTAAAGGATTATTAGTGAAAAATATTTTTTTAACTCTTTTTATTTTATTCATATTTACTGCTTGTTCAAAAGTTAATATTGTCTTATTACCAGAAGAAAACAATAAAGTAGGACGAATAGAAATCAAAAATAATAATAAAACTTTGATTGTTGATCAAGCATATCAACAAGTTGAAGTCATTGATGGGACTTCTGAAATTTTGACAAAAAAAGAAGTTCTAAAAAAATTTGAAGAATCAATAAATACCTTACCAAAGAAACCTACTAATTATATACTTTATTTCAAATTTGATTCAAATGAAATTGTTTCAACGGGAGCAAGTACATTAAAAGAAATCATTAAAGAAGCAAAAAAAGAGGCAAGTCTTTATATTGATATTATCGGCTATACAGACAGAGCTGGAGATGAAAAGTATAATAAAAAACTTTCATTAAGACGAGCAAATAATATATCAAATATTCTACAAAAAAACAATATTCCAAAAGAAAAAATATCTATTGAATATTATGGGGAAAAAAATCCTATTGTTCAAACTAAAGATGGTGTACCTAAAAAAATCAATAGAAGAGTAGAAGTTACAATTAAATAAATTATACTTCTATCTTTTCCTGTCCAATTCTATATAGTGCAAAATCATATTTAATTGGATCAAAGTTATCAAACTCTTTTAATTTTTTTGTAACTAGAAGTGCTGATTTTAAATCATATGTTTTTCTTTCAAGTAGTTTCATTTTTTGTGAAACTTTAAAAGTATGTGTGTCTAAAGGAAGAATCAAATCCTCTTTTCTTATTCCCTTCCATAATCCTAAATCTAAAATATCTTCTCTTACCATCCATCTTAAAAACATATTCCATCTTTTATATGGTGAATTTCCAATCTCTTTAATAATATTGTTTTTATCTCTTTTTAACGGGCTTGAAATTAAAAAAGTAAATCCTTGAGAAGAATAATTGGCATATTTATTTATTGTCTTAATTAGATAATCCAAACCTTCTAAAATTGAATTATCCTTTTTATATCCTTCTAAAAAGATTGTATTTAAAGAATCTTTTTGTTTCATTCTTCGAAAAGTTTTAAAAACAGTTTTAACATCTTCAGGATTTTGAAATCTATAGTAATGATTTTTTAGTTCTTTTTCAATTCTTTCTTCATTTTCATCTAAAAGTGAAAAATCTAAACTATCTAAAAATTTTACTATTAAACTAGCTTTTCCATATCCAAATAAAGCACACAAAAGAATCGCATATTCATCTTTTAATCTACTAGCAACTAGTAAAGGATCTGGTTTTTCATAAGACAATTCAAATTTTGTATTTCTTAATTCAATCTCTTTATCTAATAATTTTTTAATTTTTAAATCATTCTTCTTCATACTCTAATCCAAAATCTATTTTGGTTATAATATCATCTTAAAAAAAATAGAAAGTTAAATTTATGAAAAATATTTTAATAACTGGTTGTTCAAGTGGAATTGGTCTTCAAACTGCAAAAATACTAAAAGAAAATGGCATAAAAGTTTATGCAAGTGCAAGAAAAGAAGAAGATGTAAAAAAACTAAAAAATATGGGCTTTGAAACTTTTTTACTTGATGTTACAAATAAACAGCATATTGCAAATACTTTAAAAAGTATAATAAAAAATGATAAAAGCTTAGATGCAGTTT